>JANZZB010000071.1:0-7407 GCA_026419635.1 Clostridiales bacterium
GGTGAGTATTTGAAAAAAAATAAATTTATAGGTAAGGTGTATCTTGTGTTCTTGTTTTCTGCGGTACTTTTAGCCGCCGCAGGACTTTCCTTTTATACGACAGAAACAATGAGCGCCGCTAAAGCGAGCATCAAGCTCTGTCTTGACATTGTTATACCCTCCCTTTTTCCGTTTTTAGTTGTATCGTCTCTGTTTGTCAACCTCGGTCTGGCGTCCTACGCCGGTAAAGCGTTGGAAGGGTTCATGCAGAGTTTTTTCGGACTGAGCGGTACGTGTGCCCCAGCGTTTGTATTGGGACTGATAGGCGGATATCCTGTGGGTGTTAAAACTGCCGTTTCAATCTATCAAAATAAACTTTGCACAAAAGAGGAGGCGGAGCGGCTCCTCGCCTTTTGCAACAATTCCGGCCCCGCTTTTATCCTCGGAGTCGTTGGAGCAGGAGTGTTCAAAAGTGCATCTGTAGGCATTCTTCTTTATCTGACACATGTCCTCTCATCCGTAACTGTCGGTGTTCTAATTCGTTTTTTATATAAAAGAAACCATGTGCATGCAGTGCGATCAAAAGCAGACTTTACCATAGCCCGATTTTCCACCGTGTTAATCGACTCTATAAAAAACGGATTTTCATCCGTCTTAAACATTTCATCTTTTGTAATCTTTTTTGCCGTGTTCGTGAAACTGCTCACCCTTTTTCATATTTTTACGGCATCGTCATCCCTGCTCGCGATCGTTCTGAATCCAATCGGGCTTACAGTATCAGACTGCGAACGAATTCTAACTGGTTTTATCGAACTTACATCCGGACTTTGGTCTTTAACCGCATCTTCACAAACGATAGCCGTAAGGCTTGCAATGGCAGCATTCATTCTAGGATTTGCCGGTATTTCAGTTCATTGCCAGGCGTTTTCTTTTATGTCGGACACCGATTTGTCTAAAAAACCTTATCTGATTGGAAAACTTCTGCATGGAATCATTGCTGCATTTTATACTTTTCTTTCCGCCAGTTTTCTGAAAATAACGGTTCCCACATTCAGCGCCGGGGCTCATCCCTCTTTTTATTTTTCAATATCCGCTAAGGATATGCTTCTATTTTCTTTTTGTTCTTCGTTTATTCTCTGTTTTCTTCTCCTGTCGCCGGCTTTTTTAAAACTGGCCAAAAAGCGCTTTCAAAAACTTTTTTATTAGCGTATAATAACCACAAAGCGGTTATTATACCGGATTTTATGTCCCTTCGGATCTCCGCTCTGCGGAAACCGCCGAAGCTGGACATTATACCATGAACGCTTGCGCGTTTATGGTATAATAAAATAAGTCTTATAGTTTACATTTGGTTTACTTCAAATTTATGTGACCGATAGAACAAAACATCTTTTATGACGTAAGCGAAAAATCCAATTGAAAGGCGTGTATAGTCTATGGTGGTCAGAAAGAATATCGAGCATTATTGTTCTTACTGCGCACATTCAAAGCCGCTTGACGACGAATACGTCTCTTGCAGGAAACGCGGTGTTGTTGCAGTTGATTACAAATGCTCGAGGTTTAAATACGATCCGTTAAAGCGTGTTCCTCCCAAGCCTAAAACGCTTAGTGAAAATTACCTCGACAGCGATTTCTACATTGAATAAGAAGCGTAAAAACCGCGAAGAACGGACGTTCCCGTACTTCGCGGTTTTCTTTTTTAATATTTATTTACAGTGTTTTAGCAGGAACTTTTTATTTAAAATGCCGCTTTTAATGCTTGTTCGATATCTGAAATGATATCTTCGGCAGTCTCCAGTCCGACAGACAGCCGGATGGTCGTCGGGCTGATTCCAGCCGCTTTTAACTGATCATCCGAAAGCTGAGAATGTGTTGTAGCGGCGGGATTTGATACAAGTGTACGTGAGTCACCAAGGTTTGCAACATGCGATACAAGTTTCAGCGAATCAATAAATTTCGCTCCGTTTTCCCTTGTTCCGTCAATTTCAAAAGTAAAGGTTGAGCCGGCTCCTCTTTTTAGCTGGCGGCTTGTCAATTCATAATACGGACTAGAGGGAAGTCTCGGATAATTCACTTTTTTAATTCGTGGATTTTTTTCAAGAAAACTAGCTACTTTGTCCGCGTTTTCACAATGGCGTTCCATGCGAAGTGATAGCGTCTCCATACCGAGCAAAGTGACCCATGAATTAAACGGGGACTGGCATGCGCCTACATCGCGTAGAATATGTGTGCGAAGCTTTGTAATAAATGCCGCTTCGGGTATATCTGCATAAACGATACCGTGATAGCTTGGATCCGGTTCGTTGAATTCCGGGAATCGAGGGTTCCCTCGCCACTGGAATTTTCCCGAATCGACTGCAACGCCGCCCATTACCGTACCGTTTCCGGACAGGTATTTTGTTGTTGAATGAATGACGATATCAGCGCCATACTCAATAGGCTTGATCAAAAACGGAGTCGTCATTGTATTATCCACAATTAATGGTATACCGTGTTTTTTGGCAATTTTGGAGATTGCGGCTATATCAGATACGTTTGCATTCGGATTGCCTACTACTTCGACAAAATATGCTTTCGTTTTTTCGTTTGTTGCACGATCATATTCATCCGGATCATCAGAGTTAACAAATTTCGTAGTAATTCCCATTTTTTTCAGTGTTTTTCCGAAAAGATTGATCGTTCCGCCATAAATCGAGGAGGAAGATACAATTTCGTCTCCGCTTGATGCGAGGCAAAGAATCGTCATCAATTCCGCAGCATGTCCGCTCGATGTGGCAAGCGCTCCGATACCGCCTTCAAGCGCACTGATTCTTTGTTCAAGAACATCGCTTGTCGGGTTTTGCAATCTGGTGTAAATGTTTCCTCCCTGTTCGAGTGCGAACAAACTTCTTGCATGCTCAACCGAATCGAAGGAATACGCGGTTGTCATATATAGGGGAACGGCTCTTGATTTTGTACGCTCCTCAGACTTATATCCCGCATGTAATAAAAGTGTGTCAAATCCCAGTTTTTGTTCCATATTGATCTCCTTTTTATCTATATAATTTTATATTTAATCTTACATTCCGTTTACAGTCAAGGAATAATCAGCCTGAATGGGGCGAAGTGTACTTACTGATGAAATAGATTCGATCGTTTTTCCGTTAATGTTAAACTGTACTCCCTGAACATGATCCAGACTGCATATTGTATCAACAAAAGAATAGAGTACCAGATTGCAAATTTGCTTATCAAGACCTGATAATTCGTCAGAAAAATTCAAATAACAGATTGAATTCTTCGTTTCAGCCGATAAGAGTTTTGTGTTTTCGGGAATTTCGTTTTGTTTCGTCATTTGAAAAAGCAGTTCTTTTGCAATCGCTTGTTCCAGAGACTCATTTTCCTTAGGAGTTATGACCTTTCTTTCGCTAACAAGACCGTTCTGCTCCTTTTCCGGCAAATAAAGCAGCGAATCATACCTGGTATTAGCAAAATAATCCGTGGAAAACACAAGATCAAAACTTGACAAATAACGGTCTTTTCGTCCATTTATAGGTTTATTTCCGGAAGTAATTCGGACATAATCAATTCCATCAATTGAGCATAAGGACTGAACGATAGACGCTTCAATTATGCTTTTTTGAATACCGGTCAAAGTTTGGAAATTTTCTGATAAATCAACTGTCACGTTATTCCCGTCAGTAAATGCCGTCATGACCTTTATTCCGTTTTTGAAGGGACTTTCAAATGATGAGTGCCGCGGCTTATTTAGTGCATCCAGCACCAGAGAAACCAGTTTTTGCTTGTCCGTTTCTTTAAATACCCTGTCTTCAGATAAAAAAGTTTCCCCTTTGTTATGTTCATTCTGATTCTCCAAATAGGTAATTTTAATATGAGTGCTTTGACCGTATTTTCCTCCAAAAGAACACCCGGTTAAAAATGGAAGCAGATAGCAACAAAGAAGCAACACTACCCTTTTTAATCTCATAAGCCCGCCTCGTCTTTATAAAGACTTTCGAATGTTAAAATAAAGGTGGTTCCTTTGGAAAATACGCTTTCGACACGGATTGATCCGCCGAAATCCTCGACCCATTCTTTTACGATAGAGAGTCCAAGTCC
Source organism: Clostridiales bacterium (assembly GCA_026419635.1). GTDB lineage: Bacteria > Bacillota > Clostridia > Oscillospirales > Butyricicoccaceae > UBA6114. Next base: position 4,078 of record JANZZB010000071.1, read on the forward strand.
CGTACCGCCTGTCTCTCTTGAACGCGCTTTATCCACACGGTAAAAGCGTTCAAAAATCCTTGGCAAGTCCTCTTCGGGTATGCCGACTCCGTTATCCGACACTTCCAGTATAACTTCATTGTCTTTTCGGTAAAGACGGATTGTCACAAAACCGTTTTTCTCTTTATTATATTTGATTGCATTTTCAAGCAGGTTCGATACAACCTGATATGCGCCGTCGCAGTCGGCCGAAATAATACAATTGTCGGAAAGTTCACAGTTGATTTGAACTCCGTTTTGCTTTAAAAGTAATTCAAAATTCTGTACCGCCTTTTGTATTGTCCGTCTTAAATCAACTTCTTGAAATTTGACGGAATCTGATGAATCAATTCTGGTCAGAATCAAAAGATGCTCTGTTATTCTTTTCAGACGGTCCGTCTCATCACTGATATCTCCGAGAAATTCTTTTAATTTTTTTTCATCTATTTTTTTTGTATGAACAACGGAATCAGCGAGCAGTTTAATAGAGGCAAGCGGTGTACGTAGTTCGTGTGACGCATTTGACACAAATTCCCTTCGAACTTCCTCCGTTTTTTGTAATCTGGTGGAAAGCTCATTAAACTCTTTTGCCACCTCTGAGAGTTCATCTTCGCCACTGAGCTCAATTACATGGGCATATTCTCCTTCACGGACACTGCGGATACCGTTTAACAACCCGTTTACCCGTTTTCCGAATATAAAGGAAAAAAAGACCGCTCCTGCGATCCCCAAAAAAGCGATCGCAATTGAAATCTTACTGATGTTGACCTGTGTCCGTCGCAAAAAAGCTCCTTCCTCCAGATCTTTTTCATAAAAATAGACACAGCCTTTTATCCCGTCTGTCGATACGATAGGGGATGAGGCCATTGAATAAAAGATTCCGTTTTTGTAATTTGAACGAAATACATCGTTTCCGGACAAGGCTGTAACAATTTCCGGAAGCACCGCTACCTTTGCGTTTAATGATGAAAGGCGGGCACTGTCATACACTACGACGGCGTTTAAATCCGTAATGAGCAAACGACCGCTGATATTATCCATATCCAAAACGCTTATAACCGGAGAAATTTTCTCAGTTGTCAGTACCGGAAGCGCAGCAAGCGTTGTTGACAGCAAACCGACCTTTCCCTGCATATCGTTTCGCTTTGCACTTACGATCTGGTTTTGCGTAATGAAAACAGGGAACGTGTTTAAGATAAGAAGCATCAAAAACAGGGTGCCCAGAAAAGCAGCAGACAGCTTAAACCTCAAGGTTTTTATGATCTTTGAAGGCCTTGTTTCAATTCTTGAAATAATAGCCGACACCCCATTTTGTAAGTATATATTCCGGCTTTTCAGGCTTTTTTTCAATTTTTTCACGAAGCCGTCTAATATGTACATCTACGGTTCGAATATCTCCCGGATATTCATAACCCCATACGATGTTTAAAAGGCTTTCCCTCCCGAATACGCGTCCCGGATTTCGAACAAGCATGATGAGTAAATCAAATTCTTTCGCTGTAAGTTCAACAGGCGTTCCGCTGCATATTACAGAACGTTCGGCTGGGTTAATTGTAAAATGTCCGATTGTGATCGCTTTTTCCGTATCATCCTTTACGGGCTGTGCATTGGTTCGACGATATATTGCGCGTATTCTTGCTTTTAGCTCCATGATGTTGAACGGTTTGGTAATGTAATCATCGGCTCCGTACTCAAATCCGATCAGTTTGTCATTATCTTCACTTTTGGCCGTCAGCATAATGACCGGCACACTGGAAAACTCACGAATTTTTCCGCAAACCTCAAGGCCGCTGATTTTTGGAAGCATTAGATCCAATATAACAAAATCGAAATTGTTTTCTTTTACAAGTTTTAACGCTTCTTCCCCATCATAAGCCGCCGCCACATCATATCCGTCATTTTCAAGATTAAATTTAATCCCCTTTACGAGCAACTTTTCGTCATCAACAACAAAAACTTTCATCACTGCCCCCCTTTAAGGTGGGGGGAGACGTCCCCGACCCGCCTCAGCCTTGATAAATTCGCGCTTTACTTTGTTGTTGTCCTAGGTATACGCGAGTATGCCGTCGTCCTCCGCCGTGTAAATCGCAAATTTCTCCGCAGCTTAGGTCGTAGAGTTTTTTGCCGCTTACTGTGCTCCAGGAAAGGCAGACGACGTAGCTTTACTGTCGTAAAGCAAGGAGGATAACGCAGCCTGGGGTGCAACCGGCGAGCAAAAAACCGGATCGGCTTCGACTCGCCTCACCTTAAAAAAGGGGCTTAAAACAAGCCCCTTAATTGAACAACAAAAACCGTATATCTATTTTATTAAAACTGCACTTTTACGTTTTGTCTTTCTTCGTTGGCTATTTCAAACAGAGGCTCACGTTTAAATCCGAATATAGACGCAACAATGACACTTGGAAAAGATTCTGTTTTTGTATTGAAATCGCGCACAACAGCATTGTAGTACTTTCTCGAATTAGCAATTTCTCCTTCTACACTCTGCAGTTGTTTCTGTAAATCAATAAAATTGGTATTTGCTTTTAAATCCGGATATGCTTCTGCAACTGCAAATAAAGAACGAAGTGTACCGGTTAATGCATTTTCGCCCTCAAGCCTTCCTTCGACCGTTGTAGCGCCTGCCGCTGCGTTGCGGGCGGAAATTACTTTTTCAAGAGTGGTCTGCTCATGTTTTGCATAGCCTTTGACTGTTTCGACAAGGTTCGGAATCAGATCATAGCGTTTTTTCATATAAACATCCATTGTCGAAAATGCTTCGCGAATCATATTGCGAAGTTTTACAAAGCTGTTGTATGCTGCAATAAACCAAAATACTAAAATAACAACGACTATTAAGAAAATGAATGTAGGCATATAAGCACAACCTTTCACATGTTTTAACAGAAAGTCCGTTATATTCAATCTTTCTAAAAACATATACACAAAATATTCTTATGAATTCCTTTAGAAATAATGTACCATAATATACTTTAATTTTCTACCAAATATTTTTATGAACGAAAAACATATTCAAGTAGTTGCTGCGGGGAATCAATAATGATATCCGCGCCCGCTACTTCCAATGTCGCGCGATCACGAAATCCCCATGTCACACCAATACACTTTATACCTGCATTTTTTGAAGTCTTGACATCGATTTCTGAATCTCCGACGTAAACAGCATTGTCCTTTGCTGTGTTTAGTAATCGCAACGCTTCAAAAACGCTGTCCGGTGCAGGTTTTCTCCGGACATTTTCCGATTCACCGATCGCTACCGAAATAAATTCAGAAAATAAATCCCCGCATAAAGCTTTTACCGCTTTATCATAT
>JANZZB010000071.1:7417-7665 GCA_026419635.1 Clostridiales bacterium
CCGCCATATTGCAGCCGAGCTCTTTGAGCGATCTTAACAATTGCAATACACCATCATATGCACACGTCTTATTTTGCATGTTTGCTGAATAATGTTTTTGAAATATAGCAACGCACGCTTCTATATCTTCCTCTTTCGTTCCTTTAGGAACTGCCCTTTCAATTAAACGTTTTACGCCGCATCCGACAAAAGCCCTAACTTCTTCCCTGCTTCTTTCCGGATAACCGGATTGAAGCATTGTATAATTA
>JANZZB010000072.1 GCA_026419635.1 Clostridiales bacterium
CTCCGGAGTAGGACGCATTGCATCAAAAAGATAAACGCTGATCTGATTCGCAGAAAGAATGGAAGAAACTTCTCTGGCAAATTCGTCACTTTTTATCCGACAATCGTAGCAGACTACGACACCGCGCTTCATGGCGTCTTTACCTAAAGAGCAAATTAAATTTGCAATAGCTTGTGTTACTTGTCCGACAGTATAGATATTCATGCGGTTTAATCCTATACCCATCGTTCCCCGGAGGCCTGCCGTTCCGAATTGAAGAGGAGCAAAAAATCTACTTTCTATTTCTTTTTCATCATTTTTTATTGATAAAAGTTCAGAACGATCTTCATCATTTAAACCGGCATAGTTGGTCCATTTTTGATACTCGTTCATATAATCCATGCTATCAAACAACCTTTCAAGCGTAGTATTAACCGCTTTTTACTTGTTCATAACGGGAAAGATCTTTTTTATTCTTATTCAGGAAGAACCCAAGAGAGTATTGTTTTTACTAATTTTTTCGCCGAGGGAGAAAGATCCTTAAACGAATGTGAAGCCAGACAGATTGATCGCTTTGGAGCACCTTCTATTTGTTTCTTTACAGTTCCAAGCGGACGGTGGTAAAGAATCATTTCCGGCATTAAGGCAATGCCGAATCCCTTTTGTACGAAGGACATGATTGCCTGATCGTCCGACATGGAATAGCGGACGTTTGGTTCAATTCCGGCTTCCTTCAGAATAATAAAAGGTTCAGCATTTTTTCCGTACTTCGGCAATATAAATTGTTGATCTTTTATATCTTCAAATGTAAGCGATTTCCTGCTTGCTAAAGGATGATTATCCGACATAATACATAGAATTTCATCATCTTTCAAAAAAATGGTCTCAAATCCTGCTGCTACTGAGGCAGAAAGAAATGTAAAATCAATCAATCTGGATTCTAGCATCTGATTCAGTTCGTCATAATCGCCTTCAAACATATTTACTTCTATCTTTGGATATAGTTTGGAAAAAATATCAAAAATATATGGCAACCATTGCGTCGAAACACTGGTAAACGTTCCAACGTTTACAGTTCCGATTTCAAGACCGTTAATCATGGCTACTTTTTGCTCAAGACGTTCGTTGCACTGAAGTATCTCCTGTACGTGTTTTAGTACAGTTTCTCCGTTTTTTGTAAGACTTACCCCGTTCCGATTTCGGTTTAATAAAGGAAAGCCCATTTCCTCTTCTAAACCGGCTATCGCGTGGCTGACAGCCGACTGGGTGATGTAAAGAGTTTCGGCAGCTTTTGTCAGACTTCCTGTTTTGACTACTGTACTTAAAATTTGATATTTATTGAGAGACAAAAGTAAATCATCTCCATATATGAACAATAGTAATGGCAAATATTAATTATATCTGTTTTACTTATGCAAATTATATCGCTACAATAAGAATTGTCAAGGATTTTTGACATAAATATTATATAGATACTTATTTATTTTCCATTAAGATGCGGGAGAATATCGTACTGTATGTAGTATCTTCACTTTCAATTTTTAAGGGCCACTGTTTTACAGTGGTCCTTAAAAATTTTTTATATCGTATCAGTTAAACCTAACTTTTTATGGAATTATTACAATAAGCTCATAAAATAAAAGAGTAGGAGTTTCAGGCTCCTACTCTTTTCCGATGTTATAATAATTACTTTAATACCCTTACAAACAAGAATCCGTTTGCTTCTTTCAAATCCGAGATGAGTTTATCGTCCGGCTCACTGTTGGTATCAACAATCGTATATGCATATTCTTTTTTGGAGCGGTTCAACATATTTTCTATATTGATGCCACGATTTGCAAAGAAAGTAGAGATCTGGCTTAACATGTTTGGAATATTACGATGAATAACGCAAAGTCTGTATTTTCCTTCTCTTGCAAGTTCTGCATTTGGGAAATTTACAGAGTTTCTAATATTTCCGAATTGCAGGTAATTGATTAATTCCGTAGCTGCCATCGCTGCACAATTTTCTTCGCTTTCCGGAGTTGAAGCACCGAGATGCGGGATCAAAAGAACATTTTTCTGTCCGAGCAGTTCCTTCGAAGGGAAATCAGTAACATAACATGAAACATGACCTGATTCAAGGCGCGGAAGTAAGTCAGGGATATTTACAAGTTCTCCTCTGGAGAAGTTCAAGATTCTGATATCCGGTTTTGCGGCTTCCAATAAATCAGAATTGATCATCCCTCTTGTTTCATCGTTTAAAGGAACATGCAGGGTTATATAATCGCAATTCTGCAAAAGCAATTTGAGATTTGTCGCTCTATGCACATTCTTTGATAATCCCCATGCAGCATCAATCGAAATGTATGGGTCGTATCCATACACTTCCATGCCAAGAGATGCAGCTGCATTTGCTACCATTACTCCAATAGCGCCAAGACCGATGACGCCGAGTACTTTTCCGTCAATTTCCGGACCCGTAAACTGACTTTTCCCTTTTTCGACAATGGAGGCAATGTCTCCATCGGCCTCTTTAAGCGAATTTGTCCAGGAGATCCCGTCATAAATACGACGGGAGGAAAGAAGAAGAGCACAGATAACCAGTTCTTTTACTGCGTTTGCATTTGCACCGGGCGTATTAAATACTACGATGCCATGCTCTGAGCACTCATCGACTGGGATGTTGTTTACGCCTGCTCCAGCGCGTCCGATACACCTAACAGATTTGGGGATTTCAACTTTTTTCAAATCGGCAGAACGTACCAGAATTCCATCCGGGTTTTCGATTTCTTCTCCCCATTGATAATTATTTTGATCTAAAAGATCAGTTCCTATTGAAGAAATTTTGTTATACAATTTAATTTTGTACATAGAACTCCATATCCGCGGAACAAAAAAACTCATTTAATTTATGATTTTTGAAATTGACCGCGTCGCTTTTTTCGGCAAGCGGAGCGCCGTATTTTGTGGCTAGAATGAATTTAGTAGATTTTGATTTAGTTTTTGGATTCAAATTCTTTTATAAATTTAGCAAGTGCTACTACGCCTTCTACCGGCATTGCGTTATAAATAGAAGCGCGCATACCACCGACTGCACGGTGACCTTTCAGGTTGCAAAGATTGCGTTCTGTTGCCTCTTTAATAAATTTGGCATCGAGTTCTTCAGAGTTCGTCTTAAAGGTTACATTCATAATAGAGCGACTCGCTTTTTCGGCGGTTGTAACGAACATAGAGCTTTCATCGAGAGCATCATAAAGGATTTTTGCTTTTTCGCGGTTAATTTTCTGCATACCAGTGAGCCCGCCGATACTTTTAAGCCAATCAAGAACAAGACCGTGTACATAGATTGAATAAGTTGTAGGCGTATTGTACATGGAATCGTTTTTTACCATAGTTTCATAATCAAGCATGGTAGGGGTAAACGGGAAAGCTTTTCCTACGAGGTCTTCTCGGATGATGACAACAGTCAATCCTGAAGGTCCCATGTTCTTTTGAGCGCCGGCATAAATAATGCCGTATTTAGAAACGTCAACTGGTTCTGAAAGAATACAGGACGACATATCGGCTACGATCGGAACATTTCCGGTTTCAGGAATATAATCCCAAAGGGTTCCGTAGATAGTATTGTTTGTGCAAAGATGGAAATAGGACGCGTTCGGATTGAGATTTAGTTCGGACTGTTTCGGAATGCGGGCAAAGCTCTCTGCTTCTCCGTTAAACGCAAGATTCACCTGACCGTATTTTTTTGCCTCAGCAGCGGCTTTTTTTGCAAAATAGCCGGTAACGGCATAATCTGCTGTGTTATCTTTACCTAATCCCATCAGATTCATTGGAATCATTGCAAACTGAGTGGACGCACCGCCTTGTAAAAACAGGATTTTATAATTATCCGGAATGGACATCATTTCACGGAGTTTGTTTTGTGTGCTTTCAAAAATTTGTATAAATATTTTAGATCGGTGACTCATCTCCATAACAGACATCCCGCTGCCTTGATAGTTCGTCATCTCTCGAGAACAAATTTCAAGGGCTTCCAGTGGAAGCATGGAAGGACCTGGAGAAAAATTGTAAATTCTTTTTTCGCTCATGGATGATACAGCACCTTTCAAAATATTATTTTGGTTAATTTTCACTTGAGAAAAGAGTCGAAAATCATAACATTTGGTTATTGTGTTTAATGATTTGTCGTATTATAATTACCTCGATATCTATATAATAGCGATATTCGTTACACTGTCAAGTGCTATCGTTAATGAAATAACAATCGCTTGTAAAAGAAGACTCAGGAGGCGACCATATTGAAAATCAGAGAGGTTCAAGCAATACTAAATGCAACTCTAGTTTACGGTGAAGAATTTATAGATAAAGAAATGATATCTGCCTGCGGATCAGATCTTATGAGTGATGTGCTGGCATATGTGAAAGAACAAGGTTTGCTTTTAACCGGTTTAGTAAATCCGCAAGCTATTCGCACCGCTGAAATGATGGACATGAAATGTATTGTTTTCGTGCGCGGAAAAATGCCCGATTCATCAATGATACAGCTAGCAGAAGAACATGGGATTGTGCTACTGTGCACAGAATATCATATGTATAAGGCATGCGGTCTGTTGTATTCGAACGGGCTTTGCGGGAAGGAATGAGTTTTTTGTCTGAACTCATAAAACTTGTATATCAAGTTGACGGAGATGATTTTACGGCGGCAGGCAGTGCATCGAGCGACGTAAAACGAATCATGAAACAGCTTGGAATGGATTCTGAAATTACACGGCGGGTCACCATTTGCATGTACGAAGGCGAAATGAATATGGTTATTCATGCAAAAGGCGGGGAAGCGTTTGTAGAGATTGATGATGAAAAAGTAAAAATTTTGATGAAGGATAAAGGTCCCGGCATTCCTGATTTAAATCTGGCAATGCAGGAAGGCTGGACTACGGCAGATGAAACTGCGAGGAATTTGGGTTTCGGCGCTGGCATGGGCCTTCCGAATATGAAAAGATATTCCGACGAATTTCAAATAGAAACGAAGATGGGAGAAGGAACAACCGTAACCATGCAGATATGGTTAAACGGTGGGAAGAAGGTAGCATAGACCTTAGAAAAGGGGGGATGAAGAAATGCAAACCTATTTTCATTCGGTTACGCTCGATCGTGATAAGTGCAAAGGATGCACTACTTGTATAAAACAATGCCCGACAGAAGCAATTCGTGTGCGTAACGGGAAAGCCAGGATTATAAAGGAGCGTTGTATCGACTGTGGACAATGCATCCGGGTTTGTCCGCATAGGGCTAAAAAAGCGGTATGCGATTCTTTTGACCGTCTTAAAAATTACAAATATACGGTTGCATTACCTGCTCCGTCCCTTTATGGGCAATTTCATAATTTAAATGATATTGGAATAATATTAACAGGGCTTACAAAAATCGGATTTGACGATGTTTTTGAGGTGGCTAGAGCCGCTGAGATTATTTCCGATATGACTAGAAAGTATATGACCGAAAAAAGCAATATAAAGCGGCCGGTCATATCGTCTGCCTGTCCCGCTTGTGTCCGTTTAATCAAAAAACGTTTTCCGGAACTTGTCGGAAATGTTTTGCCGCATGCCGCACCTGTCGATTTGGCGGCTATGATGGCCAGGGAGCAGGCCGTTTCTAAAACGGGATTTTTGCCCTCCGAGATAGGAGTGTTTTTTATTACACCCTGTCCGGCAAAAATGACAGAAACCATTTCACCCGTTGGTCTTGAAAAAGCGCCGATGGACGGCGCATTTTCTATGACAGAAGTTTATATTAAACTGGTTGGAGCAATGAAAGACATCAAAGAGCCGGAGATACAGGCGACAAGCGGTTTAATTGGAATCGGTTGGTCCATTTCGGGAGGCGAGGGAGCTGCCTTATTAAACGAAAAATATCTATCTGTAGACGGCATTGAAAATGTTATTAAAGTTCTAGAAGATATTGAAGACGATAAATTAAATGAAGTTGACTTTATTGAACTGAATGCATGTACACAGGGATGTGTGGGCGGATGTCTTACGATTGAGAATCCTTATGTCGCAAAGACACGTGTCCGCCGATTGATGAAATATCTGCCCGTATCCAGAAATAAAGCCAATTTTGATGGGATAGGCGAAGGTCTTTCTTGGGAACACGAACTGGAGTATACGCCAGTCTGGCAGCTGGACGATAATGTACAGGGAGCGCTTGCTAAAATGCAGGAGATCAATCAACTGCTAAAAGAGCTTCCGGGTTTAGACTGCGGATCGTGCGGGGCACCATCTTGCCGAGCATTTGCCGAAGATATTGTTCTGGGAAGAGCAAAAGAAGACGATTGTATTTTCCAAATGCGTGAACGTATGCAATACATGGCCGGAACCGGAGATGCAGACGAATATCTTCCGCCGCCGTTTAGAAACAGCAAAGAAGGTGAAGATACTTGACGGTACAAGAGTTGGCTATAAAAATGGAGTTTTCGGTTGCTGCAGGTGCAAAAGCTTTTAATAAAGAAGTATGCGGATGTTATATAGGAGACTTATTAAGCCGCGTTATCAGCCGTTCAAAACCGAGCGGCGCCTGGATCACGATTATGACAAATGTGAATGTTGCAGCCGTTGCGCTACTTTCCGATGTTGCATGTGTAATACTAGCCGAAGATGTTGAACCCGATCCTCCTCTTATAGAGCGCTGCGATATCGAAGGTATTCCACTTTTGCGTTCAAAACTAGACGCATATACCATTGCTTGCGGTTTAAAAGAAATAATTTAGGATCATGAATGTAGGATTATGAATGATGAAGCTCTATTATGATCTGCATATCCATTCTTGTCTTTCCTTATGTGCTGAGGATGATATGACACCTTCAAATATCGCTAACATGTCTGCAGTTGCCGGCTTATCCCTGATTGCTGTCAGCGATCACCAAAGCGCATTAAATTGTCCGGCAATTCTACCCGCCTGTAAACGGGCGGGCATTTTAGCGCTTCCCGGGATGGAACTATGTACCAGAGAAGAGGTACATGTGCTCTGTCTTTTTGAGGAACTGGACGGTGCAATCAAATGTTCCGATTATGTAAGAAACCGTTTGATACAGCCAAAGAAAAAAGCTGCAATCCAGATTAGACAAACGATTATGGACTGTTTCGATAACCCGATCGGTGAAGAAACGGCATACCTTGGAGCAGCGGCCGATATTGGCATTTATGAGGTTAGTATGCTGATAAATTCTTTTGGAGGGGTGGCAATACCGGCACATATTGACCGCTCGTCATATTCGCTTCTCACAAACCTTGCTTTCTATGATCCCGAAATGAATTTTCATGCAATTGAAATTACAAAAGACTGTGATAAAGAAAAATTGATTCTTGAACATCCGGAATTAGCTGGTATGCGTTTTATTCAGAATTCGGACGCTCATTCTCTTGAAGCGATTTCGGATCCGATTCATTACATTGAAGTGGATGATGTTCAGCCGAGGTCAATTTTGCGTGCGATCACCGGCAAAAACTAAATTGTCAGGAAAAGGCTGAAAAAGCTTTTGTAAAAAGGACTGGAATTTTATCGAATTATGTGGTATAATACGCTTTGGGATTGTTAACGATTTGACAATCTACACCATGCCTAGGGGCTATTCGAGTCATAAG
>JANZZB010000006.1:0-13304 GCA_026419635.1 Clostridiales bacterium
TCTTGATGACTGGTCGTTTTTACGTCGTCATCAAAGTTTTGAAGCATAAGGGGTTTTACACTTACCGGGGGGGCATTTTTATGTACATCATTGCTTGGGGCAATTTGAGGAGTTGGGGCAATTTGTGGCACAGGGGTGATTTGTGGTTCAGGCTCTATATGCTGTTTCATATTCTCCGGTATTGGCTGAACTTCCTGCTGTCTTTGAGGTTCCGGTATTGGGGACGTTTCTACAGCTTTAGGAGAATTTTCTTCCTCGTCTAAATGAAATGCGTTGTTGACAAGTTCCTTTGTAAACTCAATAGGCATGATCGTAACAAATTCACTGTCAAGCAAATCTTCTATATGAAGCATAAATCGTACTGTTACGATGTAACCGTTATAATCCGGTGTATTAAGCTTTTTTTGCACATCATTAACATCAAAATGTTTTGGAGTGGATATGTTGACTTCCTTCCCAAAAAAGGTGGCAAGAGCTGTACTGGACGCACCCATCATTTGATTCATAATTTCGCTTACGGCACTCAGGTGCATTTCGTCGAGTTCTGCCTCACTCTCGATGTCCTCTTCGCTGTCCAACAGTACATTAACAAGGGCCCGAGTAGCCCTGCTTTTCATTCCCATATAATTTGAACCGCTTAAACCCTCGATATATTCGATTTCAATTCCTACCGCCGGTTCAAGACTTTTGCATTCAAATTCCTCTGATTTAACAATAGACACAGTCGGTGTGGTAATATTTACAGTTCTGCTTAGCAATGTAGAAATCGCTGTTGCAGAAGCTCCCATGCTAATATTTAGTATCTCTCCAATAGCGTCGCTTTCCATTAAGGTTAATGGCGAATTTTCATCTTGGACCTGAGAAGTTTTTTCCATTAAAATGTCCCCCACCTAAAAAGCCCCTTTTATATTCTATTTACTTTGACTGATATGGAAAAATTATGTAGAAAAGTGATTATTGAATTTTCTTAACCTTAATCACCTTTTTATTTCTTCTTATTCCCGGAACACCATAAAACCAAGTCTGCTTTCCGATATCTATTTTAATATCACTATCAATAGACTGATCAAATTTAATGACATCCCCGACTTGTAGATGGATAATATCGTGTATTGTTAGTTTTGTTTCTCCGAAGATTCCTCGCAGTTCCAGTTCTGATCCTTTTATTTGGCTGAACATGGCTTCTTTCAAATTGCCTTCTTGTGTACTTTCTATCTGTCTTTTTAGAAAACGCTGACTTTTGCTAAGTTGATCTATAATTCCCTCAAGATTGATGCACGGTATGCAGAAACTGATTGTTCCTTTTACGGATAACAGCTCAACATCCATCATGACAATGATTACAACTTCTTCCATAGGCATAGCCTGTACCAAACGGGCGTTTGTCTCGAGCTGCTTCATTTCGACATCAACGTGAATAAACTCGGACCATGCATCCTTTGTAAAGCTGGTGATTTGATTAAATATCCTCGTCATTAGCGAGATTTCGATCTCAGTGAATTCTCTATCCGGATTCAAAGCATTTCCGTTTCCGCCAAGCATTCTTGCTATGAGTGCAAAGGTGACCGTATTGGATATATCAACAAGCATGGAACCTTCAATCGGTTTTACATCGACAGCACCGATCATAACTGTATCCGGAAGTGAGTTATTATATTCGTAATAGGGCAGTTCTTCAACAGATGCCACACTGATTTGACAGTAAGTTCTCAATATTCCGGAAAAATAGGATGCTAGATGTCTGGCAAAATTTTCATGGATTCCTAGTATCATTTTTTGCTGCTCTTTGGTCAGTTTCTTTGGTGTTTTAAAATTATAGTCTTTTACTTTTTTACCTGTAGTCTTAACCGGAGCACTTGGACCTTCTTCCGACTGTTCTATTGCCAGAGAATTGAGCAACTCATCAATTTGCTTTTGGGACAATACATCGGGCACCCTTTTCCACCTCCTTCGAACAAATCTGTCTCAAAATATGTTCCATTATTCGACACGTTTTTTCCTTGCTTTTGTTGTGTGGGTTCTTGAATAAAATTCATCTATTTTTTGAATAATTTCCTCAATAGGTTCAAGCACGCAAAATTTCTTTCCGCTCATGGTTGTAACCAATCTATCCGGGGTCATTTCGATCTCTTCAATCAAATTAGGATTTAAATAAAATTTTTCCTGATTCATTTTTGTAAGCTCGATCATATCCTTTTTCCTTTCCTAATGGGGACTGCCAAAGCAGTCCCCATATCGCTTTTTATCGCTTCAGATTTACAAGCTCTTCAAGCATGGAATCGGATGTCGTAATAACCCTAGCGTTTGCCTGGAATCCTCTCTGTGCAACGATCATATCCGTAAATTCCTTGGTAAGGTCAACATTGGAAGATGCTAATGCACCGGATACCAGTGAACCGACATTGGAATTTCCGGGCACATATAAAGCAGCCGTTCCGGAGTTTGCCGTTTCCGCATAGTACCCGTTACCCAGCTCAGACAAACCTTGCGTATTCGCGAAATATCCAAGAGCAATCTGTCCGAGAGTCACAGTAGTACCGGCATCGCTGCTTGTGCTGTCATTATTTACGCCGGTAATTTTTCCGTCTTTTGATATGGATATGTTGGAGTAGTTCGACAGACTTTCGATTTTAATTGGGCTAATAGCACTAGCATCAACAGGATCGGATAGTACTTCACCGGTCGAACCGCATACGTAGTTACCGTTTGAGTCAACCAAACTGCCGTTTGTATCAAAATACATATTGCCGAGTTTGGTATAATTTTTCGTGCCGTCGGCGTTTTGAATCACAAAATATCCGTCACCGTCGATATACGCGTCCAGAGCACGTCCTGTCTCTGTCATACCTGAATTTGTATTCAGCACGTCAACCGAAGCTACTTTAGAACCGTATCCAGTCTGTGCAGAGTTTGTCCCTCCAGTCGTTTCTGTCGCGCCGTTTGCCGACGAAAGTGTCTGATAGTACACATCGGAAAATACGACCCTGCTGGACTTAAATCCTGCTGTATTGACGTTTGCAACGTTGTTACCTATTACATCCATCATTGTCTGATGATTTTGGAGTCCTGAAACTGCAGATGACAAAGATTTTAACATATAAATAACCTCCAATAATTTCGGCGTGCGGCATTCCTTCCGTCATCGGGAATGCAATAGCTTCCTTAAAAGGTCCGGCTATATGATTACGGCGCCGTCTATTTGTGTAAAAACATTTTCTTTAAGGTCCTGCCCATTTATAGCAGTAATTACAGTATTTCCGGGAACATTGATTACAAAAGCCGTTTGATCCATTAATACAAGCGTATTTCGGATACCTTTTTGTCCCGCTTTTGAAACCGCGTCTGTAAGCTTTTTTATATCCTCCGTCGAAAGCTTGATGTCTCTTTGTGACATTCTGCTTTCAGCGTGTTTCGAAAACACAAGACCCGATTGTTGCCCGATCTTACTTTGCAATATCTGCTCAAAAGAATTTCCATTTAATTGATGTTCTTTTGTTGCATCTATTTTCCGTTCGGGATACATCTCAGCATTCGTTACGATTGAGCTGTATCGAACGAGCAAATCATCTGATTGCATTTTTCGTTCTTATTTCCCCCTTTTTCTAGGTGACGATCGATGTTACGTCACTGGTCTCGTAATCCGTACCATTAACTGAAAGATAAGGCACACCGTCTTTTAGATTCACTTTATCAACTGTTCCAGTAACGGTTTTGCTTGTTCCATTTTCTGTAGTTAAAATGTTTACCGTTTTCCCAATCAAAGATACGGCATAGGATTTATTGGTTTCAGTATCCGATACCTGCGTTGGCGTAATGTTTGTTACGTCGCTGGTCTCATAATCCGTACCATCAACTGAAAGATATGGCACTCCATCTTCGAAATTCACTTTGTCAACTGTGCCGGTTACGGTTTTGCTTTTTCCATTTGCGTCTGTTGTTACAATGTTTACCGTCTTACCAATCAGCGATACGGCATAGGATTTACTGGTCGCTGCGGACAGTTCCTGCATAGACGTAATGGTTGAAAATTGAGCCATTTGGGTAATCATCTGGCTGTTATCCACCGTGTTATCCATACTTTGATTTTGCAGTTCAGCCGAAAGGATCTTCAAAAAATCATCCAGCGATAAAGAAGATTTATCTTTCTTAATGCTGCTGCTGTCCGAAGTACTTTTAGTGCTATTAAAATAGATACTATTATTTGTACTGTTTACCGCCAAAACACATCACCTTTTTTTCTATACCGTATAGTTAAGGACCCCCGCTAGATACCGGTTGTGAATTTTGGACGCATCTGCTGTGTCTGTTTTTTCATTTGACTGGAACGTCGTTTTCCATGTTTCGCTGTTCCCGTTCTCTTGAGAACTTCCAAAGCCCGCTGATGAATCCTGCCATCCGCCTGATGCTTTTCCGTCTGACAAAAGGTTTACATTTAAATGAGATACTTCATAGTTGTTTGCAGCAAGTGATTCTTTTAGTTGATTTAATTGTCCTGCAAGCAGCTTATGCGTCTCTTCCGAATGTGTCTGAATATCAAGTGAAATGATCCCATTCTCACACGTCAATTTGACTTTTACCTGCCCTAATCCATCCGGTTTGAGTTTCATGTCAAACGAAAAACGATCACTTTTTAATGCTCCCTGAATGTTATTTGAAACCTGTTCAAAAACCGCTTGGTGCGTATTATTTGTTTTCGTTTCAGTTAACAGAGTTTCAGCCTTCGGGCCAACGTTTTGGATCGGAGGCGCTCCCTCGGGACTATGTAACATTTCAGTAGTTTCTGCAGCGGGTTTTTCTCCGGTTTCACTTGATTTAACGGAATGAACACCGTTTGTTATTGGTTTTTTTATCGAAGCTTTCTTTTCGGTAAAAGCATCAGCAAAGCTGAACGGATTTTGGCTTTCACTGTTTCCTTGCAGGCTTTGTTGTCCGCTTACCGTACTTTGTTCCGTCTGGTTTGTTTCGGCTGCAACCCATGCCGCGCTTTTTCCAATAGCCTGTCCGACTTTACCGGACTGCATTGAATCTGTCTGAATCGTTTGATTAGATCCAAATGTCGTTTCGCTCTCTTTGGTATTTTCGACTTCCGTTTTACCCACTGGGCTATGAACTTGCGTATCGGTTTGATGTGCGGACGTCAGCTTGATGTCTGTTTCTGAGCCGAACTCTTTTGATAATGCTGCTGAGTCCTTGCCGCTTTTATCCATATGCTTTAAGTCTGTAGTCGCTTCAGTAAACTTTTCCTGAACGGAAGAGACGGTTTCATTCTTAAGCGATAGACTTCCAGTGGCTTCCGGAGCAATATCGATTACGCTGTTTTTAACAGGAACTGAAGACTCTTCAGTTTGCGCTACAACTCCATCTTTTTGCGTTCGGGCAAAAACATCCGCTTCAAAATTCGTTTTAATGCCATCTTCTTGCTGAACTGTTCCCTTCACTTTTGCATCCATGTTAAGTTCGAATGTTGTATTGCCCGTGCCAGTCTGATCGGCAGTCGATACATTAATTGTTGAAACCTCAATAGAACCCTTTGAGTAATTGATAGAAGTATTCCCAGATGCTTGTGCTTGTGTCTGATTTAAGACAGACATATTTTGATTCAACTGCTGTGCATCAGGAGATACAGAATTCAAAGATGATGCAGCTTCTGTCATTTTCGTTTCAGCCTTTGTATCACATCCGATCTGACCAGCCGCTTGTGAAAACATGGCAAAGACAAAAGGAGCGACCATGAATCCGGATTGACTTTCAGAACACTGTTGGGTGACTGATTTATCATCAGACAGATCGTTATCATCCTTGTCAGACAACACGCCATTGTCCTTTGATTCAAAAGACTTATTATCGGGTTGTTCCGAGCAAACAGGCAGCTGCTTCTTTTCATTTATGGTGCCTGATATTTCGGTCTGCGCCGCGGGATCCTGTAAATTGCTTAACATATTCTGAAATGTGTTATCCGTTGATTTCATGTTTTTTGATTCAGAACCAGTTATTAACGGAAGGCTTACCCTCTCTTTTATTGTCGCTATCATTTTTTCACCTCCTTTTCATTAAAATGGAACCTTTAGGGATGTATTAGTTCAACTGCTGGCAAGCAGAAAAACTCGAATTAGCTATAAATTCGTTGATAAAAATCTCATTTTCCTTTCTCTCTTGTAGCTCATAAAGCCTTAAATGTTTCTCTCTGAGCTTCTCAAGCGAGGTTTTTTCCTTTGTGACATTCAGCACCCTGCCTACCTGCCGGTCAATTCCTGCAATTGATTCTTTCAGCTTTGCTTCTATACTGGGTATCTGCATTTGCAGTTCACCAATATAACTTCTAAGCGTGATGATTTCCTTTACGCTGATGCCGGTCTTACATTTTCTGCCGTATTCTGTTTTGTAAGCCTCCTGCCTTGCTATCAGGGTGTCAAGCTCAGCGCAAAGTTTCATATGACGCTTTCGCATCTGTGCAAGAATTTCTTTTTCATTTTTTTGAATATGTACCTTGTATTCAAGTACTTTTTGCATTGAAAACTCAAATTTTTTCATTGGTCCTCCGCAAAATCAATTAAGAAGCGCTTTCATACGTTCCACTGTTTGATCGTAATTGAATTTTTCCTGTATCCCTTGTATTAAAAAATCATTAATTTTATCAATTCTTCGAATGGCATCGTCAAGTTCCGGGTTCGTACCGCTTTTGTAGGCGCCAATGCTTAAGAGATCCTGATTCTCATAATAAACAGATAAAATATTTCTGATCTTCCCCGCAATTATTAAATGTTCCTGTTCCGTTATTTCGTTCATCAGCCTGCTGATGCTTGCAAGGACATCGATTGCCGGATAATGATTTTTCATTGCAATCGTCCTTGACAGGACAATATGTCCATCAATAATTCCTCTGACCGTGTCCGAAATTGGTTCATTAACGTCGTCTCCTTCAACCAGGACGGTATAAATACCCGTAATCGAACCTTTTTGAAAGTTCCCAGTGCGCTCTAAAAGCTTAGGAAGCATTGTATATATAGACGGCGTATATCCTCTTGCAACCGGGGGTTCTCCGACAGACAGACCAATTTCCCTCTGCGCCATAGCAAAACGTGTCAGCGAATCCATTAACAGAAGGACGTTTTTACCCTGATCCCTAAAATATTCGGCAATTGTTGTTGCGACCAGCGCACATTTAAGTCGCATCATCGCCGGCTGATCCGATGTGGCAACAACAAGAACAGAACGTTCCATTCCCTCTTGTTTTAAGTCTTTTTCGATAAAATCTCGGACTTCTCTTCCACGCTCTCCGACCAAAGCTATAACGTTTACGTCGGACTCAATATTTCTTGCGATCATTCCAAGAAGGGTGCTTTTTCCGACTCCGCTTCCCGAGAAAATTCCCATTCTTTGCCCGCGTCCGCATGTCAGCATGGAATCAATAGCTTTTACTCCGAAATTAATCCGATCCGTAATTCTAGGCCGGTCCAGAGGGTTGGATGGACTGTTTTGAACAGGATAAGTCGGCATGTTTGAAAAATCTTTTTGATCGTCAATAGGCTGGCCAAAACCATCCAGTATTCTTCCTACCAATGCATCTCCTACCGGAATTCGAAGTACATCGCCTGTAGATTGAACAATGCTTCCCGGTCCTACCCCGTTTAAGTCTTCAAACGGCATAAGCAGAACTTTGTCGCCTTTAAAACCAACAACCTCGGCACAGATCTGTTTATCTCCTTTTGATGTCTGTATTTTGCATACCTCTCCGATATTCGCCCTAGGCCCGTTTGATTCAATCACCATTCCGATTATTTTGTCTACTTTGCCTTTATAAACCAGAGTATTTGTTTTTTCCAATGCCTGCTGATAGATATCAAACACCAAAGCTTCCCTCATCCCCTATTGGTATTGCAATACAAACTACATTCTTTTCAAACAGCAAGCTCTGCATTTAAAAAAGCTTCACGTAGTTGTTCAAGCTGAGTATAAACACTGGCGTCAACAATTCCTTGTTCCGTTTCGACAATGCAAGTCCCTTTTGGAGCGATGTTTAGGGTCGAAATTTCGATATGTTTCGCGCCTTTTACCATAGATAAAAGCAATTCCGAATTCGACGTAGCGAACTCTGTATCAGAGTTTGCTACAGTAAGTTTAATCCAATCCTGATCACGCATCTCCTGTACGGCATTTTTATACAGAATCAGGAACGTGTCGCTTTTTGTATCTAATTCAGTTTGTATGATCTTTTTGGCAACACCTAGTGCCAAATCTTTAATATTCCCCTCAAAACTCTCCAAAACAGAAGACTTCTGTTCTTCAAGCGTATTGAAGAATTCCTTTATTTCACGAAGTATAGACCGATTCTCTTCTTGAGCAAAATCCTGCCCTAGCTTCAGTCCTTCTTCGTAGCCGTCGAGCTTTGCATTTTCAAATTCTTTTTTGGCTTCTTTTTCGGCCTCTTTTTTTGCCTCTTTCAGAATTTTTTCTGCCTCTTCTTTTGCTTTTTGAAGAATTTGATCTGCCTCCTGCCGCGCTTTATCTATCAAAATTTCTTGTTCTGGATTCTCACTTACAAGGTTGATTTCTTGCGTATTTATAGTTGTGATGCTGATTCGTTCATCGGGCAAACTTTCCTCTTTTCCGAGAAACAAAAATCCATCTGAGGCGCTATTCATGATGACATCGGTCCATTTTAGTATTTTAGGCAATAATCTCATCCTTTCCGCCGCGGGATACGAATATTTCTCCAGATTCTTCGAGTTTACGCACAACACTGACAAGTTTCTGCTGCGCTTCTTCCACGTCCACCATTCTGATTCCGTGTAAATACTGCGCATCTTCCTTCATCATTTCGCTCATGCGGGACGACATATTGGCATAAAAGACATTTGAGATTTCTTCGGAGGTACCTTTTAGGGCAATCAACAGATCCTTGGTATCCACATCTCGCAGGAATCTTTGGATTGCCATGGAATCAAGCGAAGCAATATCTTCAAAGATAAACATTCGCCTTCTGATTTCTTCAGTTAATTTAGGTTCATGCTTGCTCATTTCTTCAAGAATATATTTTTCCGTGCCTCTGTCGACCGAATTTAAGATTTCTGCCATGTACTTTACTCCGCCGATTTCAGCAAAATCCATAGGCACAACAGACGAAAACTTCTTTTCGAGCGCTCTTTCCACGTCTTTAACAATTTCAGGTGATGTCCTGTCCATTGTTGCAATACGTGACGCAACATCAACTTGAAGCTCTCGCGGAAGATCGGAAATGATAGCCGACGACTGGGCTGGGCTTAAGTAAGACAGAATCAAAGCAATAGTTTGAGGGTGTTCGTTTTGGATAAAACTCACGAGATGTTTCGGATCCGCTTTTCGCAAAAAATCAAAAGCCCTTGTTTTAAGTGATTTTGTGACTCTTTCGATAAGATTATTAGCGCCCTGAGGTCCCATTGCTTTATTTAGTACTTCCCTGGCGTATTCTATCCCGCCTTCGGTCACAAATTTTTGTGCAAGACAAAGGTTATAAAACTCATCAAGCGCCTCTTCCATGCGTTCCGCAGTTAAATCCTGAAGCATTGCGATTTCCATGGTCAATTGTTCAATTTCATCTTCGCGAAGATATTTGTAGATTTGAGAGGCATAATCTACACCAAGCGATAAAATGACAGCAGCTGCTTTTTTCTTAGGAGTAAACTTGCTGCTTTGTTTAATCATTTCAATCTTCATCCTCCTTGATCCATGTACGCAAAAGTTGTGCTACGATATCAGGATTGCTGGACGAGAAATCTTTTATCTGCTTCTTAAGTCCCTGTTCTCTTGTTTCGTTTAATACAATCTCACCGGGTAGATCTACTTTTGGTTTTTCCTCCAGAGCAGTCTGGATATCCAGTCCTGCTTCTTCCAGCATATCGATTTGTTCTTTTTTCTTCTCTTTCCTGCGTTTTAGCTTTTTAGCTATGCTAAAGATAATAATGAATAGTAAAATACATCCGATTCCTGCAAATAAATAAATCGGGTTTTTGAGCAGATCGGGAAACAGTGCTCTTGCGGGTGTACTGTTGTTATTGTCTTTTTGATCTGCAAATTCGGCATCGGAAATAAGCACTTTGTCTGTGTTAATTCCTGCGGCATACGCCACCATTTGACGATAATTATCAAGCTCGTTCTGCGAAAGGCTGGTGTCTCCAATAATAACAGCAACCGATAAATCCTTGATTTCATATCCATCACGCTGCACTTGTTCCTTAAGCTGGTTTACAAGATAATCGGTACTTGATGATTCATTGGAGCTTCCGCTTGTACTACCTGAACTCTGGGTCTGGTAGGTTGGCACTCCTGTATTGGATCCGGTCCCCGGTATTCCCGTTGCAGTTCCATTATTGCCGCTCGTACCTTCTTTGGCTTGATCCTGTTTTGCAATAATACCGCCCTGATCAATTACAGGCGTATAAGTCGTCTGCTCGCTGACTTTTTTATTTACGTCAACATTTGTGCTTACTGCCACGCTAATCCTATTACGGCCGAAAACAGGCAGAAGTAAGTTAATAATTCTGTCTTTTACCGTTTGGCTTATATTTTTTTCAAGTTCCATTTTGCTGTCTGATGTAATGGTACCGTCCTGCGCATCCGTCTCGTTCAGCGTTGCTCCTGTGTCGTCAACGATTGCCACATCAGACGCTTTCAGCCCCGGAACGCTTTTTGCAACCAGTTCTTCTATTCCTTTTATCTGCCGTTTATCTAATCCGCTGCTTCCCCGGAGGTTAAGTAAAACAGAGGCAGTGACAGGCACTTTATCCTCTTCTAAAACGAAAGAACTGTCATCAGGAACGCTGATTGTGACAATAGCGCTATTTACACCGCTTACAGTTTCAATTGCATCCTGTAATCTATTTTGAAGCTGAAAAATAAGATATTTCTTTTTTTCATAATCCGTCGTCATTAGATTGGAGCTATTAGTAAAAATATCATAATCCAATGCGGTTTTTGGGTATCCTTCCGATGATAAAAGCATTTTCAGCCTGGCTTCGTTTTCCTCAGGAACCAAGATCGTGCCGTCGTCTTGTGTTTTCGCTTTTTCACCCATCTTATCCAGTTGTGTAAGAATTTCCCCGGCTTCAGATGAGGATAGGCCTCTGTATAAAACCACAAAATTTTCATGATTCAGCAAAGCGGCAATAAGAATCGCAACCATAGTGAATCCCAACAAAGAAGAAATGATAATCATCTTCATTTTTCTATTTTGTTTTTTCCAAAACTCTGTGATTTGTTTTAACAGAACTGTTGGTGTTAAATTCATACCTAATCCCCGTTATATAGGTTAATGTTACGAAAATTATTATTTACATTATTCTATAAGGACATCTTCATAATCTCATTATACGCATCCATAGCCTTATTTCTCATCTGGACCAAAGTATCCAGTGCCAATTCAGCTTTAGCCGTATTAATCATTAACGTGTGCAAATCATCAGCCTGTCCCGTTGCTACCAAAAGCTTACTTTGCTGTGCCGCAGCTTCCGCATCATTTGCTTCATTTATGGCATTTTTGAAAATATCTGAAAATGAAACGAATGATTCCTGTTTGTTTTGTGTATTTGTGGCGCTAAACTGGCTGTTTACTATTTCAGCACCTTTTACCGGAATGATCGCCATTTATAAATCTCTCCTTATTTGCCTATTTCCAAAGCTTTAGAAGCCATAAGTTTTACGGCATTGAATGCTGTAACGTTCGCTTCATAAGACCTGCTCGCTGAAATCATATCAACCATCTCTTGTGTCGTATTAATATCAGGGGTCATAACATATCCATTAACGTCAGCGTCCGGGTTTTCCGGATCGTAAACTGGTTTTACAGCATTCTGATCTTCTACAATATCGGAAACAACAACTCCGCCAAGACCTGCATCACTGCTTTTTGATTTTAATAGTGCAGAAAAGTCCGTGTTGTTTCTATTTTCAGTAAACACCACGGACTTTTTTATGTAAGGTCCGCCATTCTCCGTCCTAGTCGTATTAGAATTCGATATATTTTGCGAAACAATTTCCATACGAAGCTTTTCAGCCGTCAATGCAGAACCGCTTATGTTAAGTGAGCTTAAAAAAGACAATTTTAACGACCTCCGTTTATTGCATACTTCATTCTTGATATCTCATTTGCAATCATACTCGTCATATATTCATATTGAATTTGCGTGCGGACCAGTTCTATGCTTTCCGAATCGATATCGACGTTATTTCCGTCTTCCCTGCCGGATGTAAAGTTATTCTGCTCTACCCTAGGTTCGATAGATGAAAGATTCTCAGCCAGTTCCGATTCATTTGACGAGGAGGCTATCGCTTTTTTCAGCAAATTTTCAAATTCTACTGTTTTGGATTTATATCCAGGGGTGTTCATATTTGCAATATTGTTAGATATCACTTTTTGCTTCATCCACAATGAATCGAGACTTTTTTGTGCGACTTGCAAGCTACTGTTGTTAATAAAGTCCTGCATAAAAATACATTCCCCACTTTATTATGTTTATCAAATTTTGTCGAATTTTGTGAATTTGAGGTCAAAAAAATAGAGCGCCTCGTCGGTAACTGGCTGCCATTTTACAGGCCCTATAGCTTTGCGTCCCCATTTTTCAATGAGTTTGCCGTTTGCTTTGAAGACTCTTAATATCTAATTTATTACAAATTTGCAATTACTTGACAGTAAAGATGATAACATTATGTCCTAAAATTGTCAATAAAATCTTTGTAAATTTTTATCTAATGATGTCGAAATATATCTTATTTAGCTGTATGTTTTCACAAAATTAACATGACGAATTCCTAAATTTCCTAAATTCCTTGTCGATATTATAATTCGGAGTTACTATTAGATGTAAATCGCAGATTTAGGAAAGGAGACTGCACATGTCATCCGTTAGCAGTTCATCCAGTAGTTCGTCTAGCAGCAGTTTATCCGGAAGTTTTAACCGCATTACCGGATTATCTTCCGGCCTTGACACAGAAACGACTATAAAAGGGCTTACACAAGGAACCCAAACAAAAATAGATAAACAGAAACAGAAATTACAACTTCTTCAGTGGAAACAACAAGAATATCAGGATATTGCAACAAAACTAAACGATTTTCAAAATAAATATTTCGGAACATCCAGCTACTCTATGCTTTTTTCAAAAGAACTGCATAGTTTTGCGGTAACCAATTCCGGATCAAATTATGTTAAAGTTACCACCAGTTCGGATTCTGTCACCGGCAACATCTATATCGGCGATATTGTCAGCCTTGCAACGGCTGCAAGTGTAAAAAGCGAATCAAAAGTGTCCGCAGACCCGGTACTCAATGT
>JANZZB010000006.1:13314-20882 GCA_026419635.1 Clostridiales bacterium
ACTCAATGTTGATCTGAACTATTTATCTTCTCTTTCAGGAAGATCTATGAAGGTCACTTTAGACGGCCAGCAGAAAACCATTACTTTTTCGAACAAAACATATAATTCAAGTGATGATGTTACGGCCGAACTGCAAACACAATTAAACACTGCGTTTGGAGCAGGCAGAATAACCGTTTCCCAAAACGAAGATGCCCTTACTCTTCATACTGACAATAGTATTTTGACCTTAAATAATTCAGGGTTAACCGGCAGCGAAGCATCTTATGTTATAGATTTTGCCGACGGCGCGTCTAACAGAATAAATTTAGCGAACACGCTTAGCGAAGCAAACCTAGCCGTATCCCCCGGAGATACGGTCTCGTTTCGTATTAACGGTAAGGATTTCTCTTTTACTTCCGACAATACATTTCAGGAGATTATGAACACTGTAAATGACGCAGATATCGGCGTAGTGATGTCCTATTCCAAAACAACCGACACTTTTACGCTTACTGCTTCGGAAACTGGCGCTGCTTCGTCTGTTACATTCGAAGATACGGAGGGTTCATTTTTACAGAGCATTTTAGGTGCGGGTATCACAACAAACGGCTCCAATGCAGTTGTAAAGGTAGGGTTAAACGGTGAGACGGATGTTGGATCATTAACAACCCTTGAAAGAAGTTCCAACACTTTTGAATTGGACGGAACCACTTATACCTTATTAAATAAAGCAGCAGGTGTTACAAGTGAAGGAATTACAATTAACATCTCAACCGATGCCAGTACAATTGCGGACAATATAAACCAATTCGTTACAGATTACAATACATTGCTCAAAACGATTTCGGATAAACTTTCCGAAAAAAAATACAGCGATTATTCACCGCTTACCGACTCACAAAAGGCAGAATTGTCGGATGATGAAATAAAAAAATGGAATGAAAAAGCCCAAAGCGGACTATTAAACAATGATACCTACCTGACCTCCATATACAATAGCTTAAGAAGTGCCTGGTCCTCTAACGTATCGAGCCTGAACGAGGACGGAACAACGATCGGCACCACTCTTTCTGATGTCGGTATTACCACTGGCATATACTCAGAAAAAGGACAACTCAAGGTCGATAAAGACAAACTCCTTGCCGCATTAAATAAGGATGCGGATTCTGTCATTAAGTTTTTCAGCCAAAAATCCAGTATCAATTATTCACAATATGCTTCAACCAACCAAAAGCAGCAGCGCTATGCTGAGTCCGGTCTTGCATGGAGAATTGACGATATTGTCAGGAATAACCTAAGTACAACAGGCATAAAAGGAGCTCTGATCGAGCTTGTCGGCAGCCCTTCGAACAATTTTACAGGCAAAACGAATTACAGCAAGCAAATCGAAGATGTCAACGAGAAAATAACCGAGCTTCAGGAAAAATTAAAAGATGAGCAGAATCATTATTGGACTAAGTTCTCCAAGATGGAAGCCAATCTAACAAAGTTAAATTCCCTGTCTTCATGGCTGTCGTCCCAATCTTCAAATAGCTGAGGTGTAATATTATGCTAGAAGTAAGTGCTTATGAAAAATATCAGGAACAAGCTGTCTATACTATGACTCCATGCGAGCTTATTATTCTTTTATATGAAAAAGCGGTATTTAACATTAACACCGCTATCATGAATATCAACCGTAAAAAGATATGCGACGCACACAACCATATTATAAAAGCACAGGATATTGTCTTATATCTTCAGGATATTCTTGATATGAAATATCCTATTTCAAAAGACATATTTGAGTATTATACGTTTGTTTATGAACAGCTCGTAAAAGCAAACATTCAGAAAGACGTCTCTGCCTTAGAGGAACTAAAGCGTATTCTAATCGAAATGAAATGCGTGTGGAAGGAAATTGAAGTAAATGAGCGCGGTAAAATTGAATTTCAAGGTAAACATGCATGAACGAAGAACCATGCAACAAACTTGAGATTCTAACATCGCTCGCATTAAAAAAACTTCAGTTGTTAAAAACCTTACATTCTTATTCAAATATGGTTTTAATTGAACTGGACAAAGACAAAGAGGAAAACACAGAGTCATTGTTGTCAAAGCAGCAGGAATATGTTGATAAAATCAACTCAGTTGATGCGGCTTACTCAAAAGCATCTAAAAAACTTTTAGAAGAAGGATTCCAGCATTCATTTATAACTTGCGAAACACTCGATAATGTAACTCCTGAAGAACATCAATTATCATCAATTCTAATAGAACAGCAAAATACATTAGACAAAATAACAACTTTAAATAACCAAGCAATTGAGAAAGCAAAACAGTATTCAAGCGATTTCCGGGCTAAAATAAGTACGTTAAAAAAGCGTCAGGATATTTATAAAATTTATTCTCCCGCAGGTTTCGATGTCGGTCTGTTTTTTAACTACAAGGAAGGCGAATAGAGTTGCCCTAAAAGCAAACCAAAACACTCCGGACAAAATTTGAAGTTTGTCCGGAGTGTTTTTAGTAGTATAATTTGTTTTGATTTTAAAAACGGTTTTAATCGAAATTAGTACTACAGCAAGGCATTTGTCCGTTATTTTATACTATTCGTTTTTCAACCTGCCAAACTGTATTTTATTCATTGCTTTTCGCAAAGGGACACTTACAGATGAAACGATACTTATTTTTATAAGGTCTAATAATACAAAGGGAGCGACTCCCGCCAAAAACGCTTTATACCAACCCATTTTTGTTGAATAAGCAAGCCAAGCTGATCCGAACAAATAGCAAACCATTAATGCTGAGGACATCCCCAAAGCCGATCCGAACAATGAATTTCTTTGGTATTTTTCTATTATGTAAGCAATTAAGAAAGCCATCAAAGGATACGCTGCAAGATATCCGCCTGTCGGTCCGACCAACACTCCCATGCCGCCCCGAAACCCTGAAAATACTGGTACGCCAAAAGATCCAAGCAAAATATATGTAAGCTGTGCAAAAAGCGCCTGCCTTTTATTAAGAATTCCGCCCGTAAGAAATACAGCGACAAGAGATAGTGTAATCGGAACCGGACTAAACGGAAGTGGAATGGATATTTGGGAGCAAATAGCTGTTATCGCTGCAAAAAGTGCAGTAAAAACAAGATCCTTTGTTTTCATTTGTCAAGTCTCCATTTCTTAGTGTTTCAAACTATTTTATATATAAACAATTTCTTTGTCAACTGTTTTACGCTTTTTAGTTTTCATTCACGAGTAACCTGCAATATAATAATCGTTCTTAAAAAATAAAGGGTGCAATACTTGCACCCTTTTAATTTTTGCTTAGTTTAACCGCACTTTGAGTAACCGCACTGGCGACAGACAACGCATCCGCCTTCATGTTCCACTTTTGTTCCACATTCGGGGCAATAACGAATTTCCGACGAAACGGAAGGAGCCTCTTGTTCCTCTGTTACCGCTACCGGTATAACGCCAGTCCCCCCGTTGCCGTTTTGGTAATGCACAACCTTTTGAATGGTTCGGGCAATGGCATCCGGACAGGACGTTACTTTCATTCCCGCCTGGCGAATAGTAGACGGGCATCTTATTCCCTTAAGCTGTTCAATAATGGTATCTGCGTCAATGCCCGAACGAAGCGTAAGAGAGACAAGCCTGCTTGTAGCTTCCGATTGAGAAGGACATCCACCGTGCCGTCCGGTATTGGTAAAGACCTCACAAATGCCCTTCTGATCGTAGTTTACTGTTATGTAAAGGTTACCGCAGCCAATCCGAACTTTTTCGGTCATTCCGTTTGTAATCTCTGGTCGGGGACGCGGAACAATCTTGCCGAATGCCTCCTCGCCTTTCGGAGCACATTTCTCCGCAATCTCTTGAACGGTTTCCTGACTGCTTCCCTCATTATTGACTTTACCGATATTTAGCACCTGGCTGTCACGGCTTCCGTCGCGATAAATTGTAACGCCTTTGCAGCCAAGCTTATATGCCAGCATGTATACTTCGCGTACGTCGTTAACGGTTGCATCTTTTGAGAAATTGACTGTTTTGGATACAGCGTTATCCGTGTGGTTCTGGAAAGCGGCCTGCGTTTTTATATGCCACTCCGGCTGGACGTCGTGAGCGGATAAAAATATCCGCTTGATATCGTCCGGGATTTCCTTTATATGTGCAAGCGTACCTTCTTCCGATATTTTTCGCATCAGTTCATCGTTATAAAGACCTCTATTTGTTAGTTCCTCTTTCAGGATCGGATTCACTTCAATTAATTCCGTCCCATCCATAACGTTTCTGATATAAACATAAGCAAAGATCGGCTCTATACCGCTCGATACACCGGCAATAATAGATAAGGTACCGGTCGGCGCTATGGTTGTCACAGTAGCATTACGCACTTTTGTTTTATTTTTTAATACACTGACCGAAAAGAGCGGGAAGGTTCCTCTCTCTTTTGCAAGCTCAGCGCTTTTTTCTCTGCCGCGTTCCGTAATAAATCCCATCACTTTATCGGCAAGAGCGACAGCCTGATCAGAAGAATAGGGTATTTTAAGATAAAGAAGCATATCCGCCCAACCCATGACGCCAAGGCCGATTTTACGCGTGTCTTTGGTTGTTTTGTCAATCATTTCAATGGGATAGCGGTTAGCGTCAATGACGTTATCCAAAAAATGTACTGCAGTATCAATTGTACGCCCCAGTTTTTTATAATCTATTTCATAGGTTCCGTCGCTTTTCTTTTTCAGCATCTCCACCAAATTAATCGATCCTAGATTACAGGATTCGTAAGGCAGTAAAGGCTGCTCTCCACAGGGATTTGTTGATTCGATCCGACCTTGGGACGGAACAATGTTATCACGGTTTAACCGATCGATAAAGATAATACCCGGTTCACCATTAAGCCAAGCAGACATAACAATTTTATCAAACACTTCCCGGGCCGAAAGCTTTTTAAGGCATTCTCCCGTTTTTGGATCTAAAAGTTCGTATTCTTCGTTTTTTTCAACCGCCTGCATAAACTTTTCGGTAATCGCGACTGATATGTTAAAATTTGTGATTTCTTTACCGTTATTCTTGCAATCAATAAATTCAAGGATATCGGGATGGTCGATCTGCAGAATGCCCATATTGGCGCCGCGTCTTGTTCCGCCTTGTTTTACCGCTTCCGTTGCTGTATTGAACACTTTCATAAAACTAATCGGGCCGGATGCAACGCCTCCCGTAGAATTCACAGTACTTCCTTTTGCACGGAGTCTGGAAAAAGAAAATCCTGTTCCGCCTCCGCTTTTGTGAATCAACGCTGCCTGCTTGATTGCTTCAAAAATAGCTTCCATTGAATCTTCCACCGGAAGAACGAAACAAGCAGAAAGCTGCCCCAAAGGCCTGCCTGCATTCATTAACGTAGGCGAATTTGGAAGAAATTCAAGGTTTGTCATGATATCGTAAAACTCTTTTTTAACGGATTCAATATCTGTTTCCGGATTATATAACCGGTCTGGCTCGGCGATCGCAGATGATACCCTGTCAAACATTCCTTCAACCGTCTCGGTAAGAACTCCCAGATCATCTTTTTTGAGGTATCGCTTTTCTAAAACAACACGCGCGTTTTCGTTGATTTTCATTTTCTTTCCTCCGCATATAGCATTTTAGCCAAAAAGACGAAGGCATTTTCTACGATGCCTTATCCGCTGTTGTACCACATATTGTATGTCCATTTTTATCGTATGTCAATATATTGTGTTTATAAAATTTTATCATTTGGAAATTCATTTCTATTTATCAAAAAATTGTTCATGAAAACTTTACACAAATTTGATTTTATCTGCATATACTACAACTATAATTAAATTAATGAATAGAAAGGAGTGTGATTCTATGTCTTGTCATTACGATTATTCGTGCCTGCCAGAAAGCAACTCTGATATTGATGATCTGATTTTTTGTGATGAAACGTTTACACAAAGCGAACGTTAAATTTAGAAATCAATCTGAGAAGCGAGGACGTAGGCGGGTTAACCCGTCATTTTTCTTTTAAATATGATCGTTTTTTGAATTTTGAAAATAATTTACGTACTATATTAATAAAAATAAAAAAGGTTCCGGAGGCCGAAATGACCACCGGAATTTTTATTTTTATGCCTGCTGAACAACTGGAAAATGACGCCACAGAGCGGCTTAAAGTTCATTTTAGGCTGTTCAGATGCAAGGTTTCCACGTCTTGTTTCGTAAAACCTTGCATTTTGAATTTGAAACAGTGGTTTCAAATTCAGGCTGAAACGGCAAAATAAGCTTGTTTTGCCACCCATAGTTCGTAAAATGCGGATTATGGGCAAGCGACTAGAAAATCGCATTTGTTCAGTGGACATTATTTTATGATCTTCCGCCCGTCCAATCTATTATATGCTTCGTTTCTAGAAAACAAGGGTTTTTTAAAAAATCATCTGGACAATCCCCTCCGCATAGCATCGGATGTCTTGAACAGTAGTGTTTTCCATTTGCATTTTTGCCAATCGAATTCGCTCCATTGCCCCAAAGAAACCATATAAGGTCCGGTCTGTTTTTTGAAATGTATTCAATTAATTCTTCTGTAAAAGGCTGCCATAATTTTTGATGGGATAAAGGTTCATTTTCCCTGCAGGTTAACGAAGAATTTAATAGAAGAACGCCTTGTTGTTCCCAAAAAGAAAACAACCTGTCGGGTGATAAAATCGGAAACGAACCGTTAATAATTTGATTTTTTAATTCATTCCATTTAATACATTCACCGTTATATGCCGAAAAAATTAATCTCAGGATATTTTTAAGGGAAATCTGACGAAAAGGATCAGTCCAATTTTTTAATCCAGATACCTCGAATGCACGACCAGAAGCCGCTCCTTTTTGCGGATAAGGATCCTGTCCCAAAATAACAATTTTCACTGAGTTTAAGTCCGTTTCGGCGAAGCGAAAAATCCTGTTATTTTCGGGACAAATGCTGTCGAATTTAATTTTTTGGAATAATTCCTCTAAAAAAGACTGTTTTGATTCGAAAAAAGGGTTCCATGACTGATTCATTTTATTTAATTCCGACATAAAAATTCATTTTCCTTATCCATTTGTAAAGGTATTATAACTAATTGTTTAGAAATATAGTTAAATTTATAAAATATAAACAAAAAAATAGATTTTTCCACTTGTTAATAAATTAACGATCTCTCAAAAGGCTTCTATTTCCAAAAGTTTTGCACATTATACACAGACTTTCCCACAGGTATTATGTTAATTAACTCAAGTTTAAGCTAAAACTAAATGTATTTTTTGTCATTTTTTGTAAATTTATTGTATTATAACGCCTGGTATTTATTTTTGTCTTTTATAGTCGAGACTTCTGTATTGGACAGCCTCTGCAATATGCTCCGGCTTTATTTCGGCCACTCCTCCGAGATCAGCTATCGTTCTGGCAACTTTCAAAACGCGGTCGTACGATCTGGCAGTTAGTCCCAGCGTGTCAAAGGCGTCTTTCATAAGCGATGCACAATCCGAATCAAGCTTACAATGCTCTCTCATCATAGAAGCGGTAAGATAAGCATTGCATGTAACGCCGCTTTTTTTATAACGTTCGACTTGAATATTGCG
>JANZZB010000073.1 GCA_026419635.1 Clostridiales bacterium
GGACAGGAAGTTGTCGTCCATAATGATGATATCGCTCGCTTCTTTTGCAACCTCGGTTCCGCTTCCCATTGCAAATCCAACATCCGCTTTTTTTAATGCGGGCGCATCGTTAATTCCGTCACCGGTCATACCCACAACGAGCTCGAGTTCTTGCGATATTCGAACTAGCCGGCTTTTATCGGATGGGAGGGCGCGGGCTACGACATGAAGGCTGCGAATACGTTCTTTCAGTTCTTTGTCTGTTAGTTCCTTCAGTTCGTCACTTGTCATAACAGCGTAGTCATCGTTTGGATGGATTAAACCGACTTCACGCGCAATAGCTGTTGCGGTTTGCTTGTTGTCACCCGTTATCATTACGACTTGTACGCCAGCTTTTGTAACCTGCTTTATGGCTTGTACGGCCTCGCGTCTTACTTCATCCCTTATTCCGATAATGCCAACAAGTGTCAGATTGGAAAAATCCTTATTGGAGGTTAACGGCACGTCACTTATAGCAAGTGCCAAGAGTCTGACTGCGTTGCTGGCCATTTCGTCCATTGCCTTTCGTAGACTGCCGGCATATACAATTTTTTTCTTTTCTCCCGACTCGTCATAATAGTTTGAGCAGTGGGAGAGGATGATTTCAGGCGCACCTTTTATGAGCGTCAGATTCATATCTCCGCTTATTTGTGCGGCGGAATATTTGTTGGTACTGTTAAACGGTATACTTTTGACCACTTTTACATCACTCGATGGATATGGATCGTTTTTAATAAATTCT
Organism: Clostridiales bacterium; assembly: GCA_026419635.1. GTDB lineage: Bacteria > Bacillota > Clostridia > Oscillospirales > Butyricicoccaceae > UBA6114. The sequence continues at coordinate 761 of JANZZB010000073.1, forward strand.
AGCAGCGCGCGCTCGGTTGTATTACCGCCTATCGTTTCCAGTTTTTTGTTATTCTTACTAAAAGACGCTCCGGTATTATAAAGAACCGAAAGTTTTAATAGTTTGCCGATTTCCGTTTTTCTCATGTTTGTATATATATCGTATGCTTTTCCGCTTCCAGTAATAAACGAGGTTACCTTTGGTCTTCCTTTTGTGATTGTACCGGTTTTATCTGTAAATAGAATATTTAAATTTCCGGATGTCTCAATACCAACAAGCTTCCTGACCAGTACTTTGTCTTTTAACATTCTTTTCATATTCGATGAAAGTACTACTGTGATCATCAGCGGTAATCCTTCCGGTATAGCGACCACAATAACTGAAATTGCGAGCGTTGCTGCATGGATGATGTAAGAAGTGATCTCTTTGAATGTATCAAGGCTTAACATAATGGCTGCCGGATTGAATTTGTTTGCAATTACAATGGAATTGAATAAGTCTGATACGGCGACAAGTGCGGCGCCTATATATCCAAACTTGCTGATCGATTCAGCAAGTTTGCCCAGCCGAAGCTTTAACGGACTTTCGCGAGAGGATTCCTGTATGTCGTCGGCCAGATTGCCGTAAAAGGTTTTACTGCCGACGCTTTTTACAAGCATGACTGCTTCGCCGGAACATATTACGCATCCTCGATATAGATTGGTTCGGTTGTCAAATCCGGTACTGTCAATTTGCATGGTCTGGCTTGAGGGCGCTTTATAAACCTCTTTGCTTTCTCCGTTTAAAGGGGACTGGTCAACATAGAGTTCACCTGCAATGACAATTCCGTCAGCAGGAATGCGATCGCCTGCCTGAAGAAGAACGTAATCCCCTACAACTATATCGGTGACGGGCAATTCTAAAAGCCCATCTTTTCTTTTGACTCTACATTTTGTTTTTAATGCATCTTCCTGTAGTTTCTCAAATGCCGATTCGCTTCCATGTTCGGACAAAGTTGAGACAAAGGTGGAAATAAGTATTGCAGCAGCTATGCCACATGTCTCATACCAATTAAAGTTTCTCATCATAATTACAATGTTTACGACAAGAGCAATAAGCAGAATTTTAATGATTGGATCGCCAAAACTGCTTAAAAATTCCCTAAAAAAGCTTCGTTTATTTTTCTGAACAAGGTGATTACTGCCATGGAGTGTTTTTGATTTGTTTACTTCACTGTCGGACAGCCCCCTAATTTCATTAATAATCTCCTTGGTGTTTTGAAGGTTCATTCTTAAAGCACCCCTTTTGACGTTCTGACTGTTTTCATTCCATAATTAAGGCTTGACTCATATCAAAATATATTAAAAGGGATGGCTATATATGTTTCAAAAAACAAAGTTCCATAAAATTATAAGATGCAAGTAAAATTCTTAAAAAATAAAGAGCGTTAATTGCTGATCAACTTACATAAAATGGTTTTGGAGATACCAAAAATTTCAAAATTTAAAATAAAACAAGATAAAAAGCTTTAAATTTGCAATTTAAAGCTTTTTAAATTTTATTTTTTGCAAGGGGTTACGATATAAATAGTAATTCTGAACGACCGGATGTTCGATCGGTATGAAGGGGAAATCATAGATTTGAATAGAAGAGAAAGTAATTATTCGTTAAAGGATTGGGTTCTAAAAAATTAAAAACCAACCGGTCTAGGAGTTTATATACATTTTGAAATCAGAGAAGGAGTCGGTTCATTTGTCGGATTTTTTTTCGGATGGGGATATGCTGGATATCTATATATTTGAAACATCTCAAAATCTAGAACAGCTGGAGATGCTCATTTTGGAGACTGAAAAGTCAAGCTTTTACACGGAAAACGATATTAACGAGATATTTCGCATTATGCATACCATAAAGGGATCGGCGGCTATGATGGGATTCAACAATCTCTCAAATCTGGCGCATTGCGTTGAAGATCTTTTCTATTTTCTCCGTGAGCATAAGCCGGAATCGGTTGATTATTCTGCTCTTTCGGATTCGATTTTGGATGGAATCGACTTTATCAAAATCGAACTGAAAAAAATAAAGGACCATAGCAGAAGCGATGGAGACGTTGCATTTCTAATAGAAAATATCGAAAAATTTCTTGGGCAATTAAGGAATCAATATCCAGCTGACAGAGTTATGGAAAAACAAACTTCAATTACAATGCAGCAAACATCAAATAATAAGGAAAATAGAATCACAATGCCCGGTTTGAATCTTTTCAAAGCAACTATTTTCTTTGAAAACGGCTGCGAGATGGAAAACATAAGAGCGTATTCTATTACACATGAGTTAGAAAAAATTGCGGACGAATTTTATTATCTTCCAAAAGACATTATTGATAATGATCAGAGTGTACAAACTATTCGGAACGATGGATTTAAGGTTTATGTAAAAACAAACAAGTCATTTGGTGAAATGGAGGATTTTTTCAAAAAAACAGTTTTTCTAAAAGATCTGGAATTTGTTCAACTGGAAGATGATAACGAGTTAAAACAATTTGAACCCTTAAGTCAAATCAATCTGGAAGAAATACATTTAAAAGAAATGACAACGGGCGTTTCGTCCAAAAACGATGACAAAGACCGCGCGGAAATACACTCGGTATCACAAAGTATTATCAGCGTCAGTGTGGAAAAGCTGGACAAACTGATGGACCTGGTCGGCGAAATGGTCATGGCAGAATCTATGGTTGTCCAAAATCCAGAACTGAAAAAAATGGAGCTTGACGATTTCTACAAGGCTGCCAGACACCTGCATAAAATTACGTCCGAGTTACAAGACATTGTGATGTCGATCCGTATGGTGCCGCTATCCACTACTTTTCAAAAAATGCATCGGATTGTCAGAGATATGAGCAAAAAGCTCGACAAAGAAGTGCAGCTTGAAATATTAGGTGAAGAAACAGAAGTGGATAAGAACATTATCGAACATATCTCCGATCCTCTGATGCACCTTGTTCGCAATGCAATCGACCATGGTATTGAAGAGACCGCCGAGAGGGAAGCGGTCGGCAAATCTAAATACGGAAAGGTTACTTTAGAAGCAAAGAATGCGGGAAGCGATGTCCTTGTTTTGGTAAAAGATGACGGACATGGATTAAGTAAAGAGAAAATATTAAAACGTGCCAAAGATAACGAATTATTAATCAAACCGGAACAGGAAATGACGGATAAAGAAATCTACAATCTGATTTTTCTTCCTGGATTTTCAACAAAAGAAAATATTACGGAATTCAGCGGCAGGGGAGTCGGAATGGATGTTGTCACAAAGAACATCGAAACTGTAGGCGGATTCATTTCAATAGACAGCACCGAAGGCGAGGGTTCGATTATTACGATGAAGATTCCGCTTACTCTAGCCATTATCGATGGGATGAATATTAAAGTCGGTCATTCCTGTTATACGATTCCGACGATTACCATAAAGGAGTCTTTCAAACCAAAGCAATCCGATTTAATTCAAGATCCGGATGGGAATGAAATGATTATGGTTCGCGGAAATTGTTATCCGATATTCAGACTGCATCAATATTTCAACGTAAAAACGGAAATTACCGATTTTACTAACGGAATTTTAATTATGGTTGAGCAAAATGAGAAGACCTTTTGTGTTTTTGCGGACGAACTTTTGGGTCAGCAGCAGGTAGTTGTAAAAACTTTACCCAAATATATAAAAAACAAGCAAAGGATGGAGGGACTAGCAGGATGTACGCTCTTAGGAAATGGCAGCATTAGCTTAATTCTTGACGTTGGCAAATTGGCGGACGTTAGATCACCCGGTTAAACCAAAATCATATTCAATCGTCAGACCTTAATAATACAGAAGAAAGGAGATGTGAATATGGCAGAACTCATTGCCAAAGAACTGCTGGAACTGGACGAGGATACACAAAAAGGAAGATTTCTAACCTTTGTACTGAGTAATGAATCATACGGAATTGAAATTAAATACGTGACAGAAATAATCGGAATACAACCGATATCCGAAGTTCCGGAGCTCCCCGATTATATTAGAGGAATTATTAATCTGAGAGGGAAGATTATACCTGTAATGGATGTGAGACTTCGTTTTAAGAAGCAGTTTAAGGCATACAATGACAGGACCTGCGTAATTGTAATAGATATTGCCGGTACTTCTATCGGACTGATCATCGATAGCGTTTCGGAAGTCATTACAATTCCTGAATCTGAGATTGTCAATCCTCCCGAAATGAATAAAAACCACAATACGTTTATAAAGGGAATCGGAAAAGTGGGCACAGAAGTAAAACTCCTATTGGATTGCGATAAGCTATTAGATGAAGAAGAATTAGTACTGTAAAAGTAAGCAGGGGGTAAATTATGAAGTGGTATTATGATTTTAGAATCAGCACAAAACTTTTAATCGGTTTTATTACAGTTGCTTTGATTGCCGGTTGTATCGGTTTTTTGGGATTAACCAGCATCAATAAAATTGATAAGTTAGATATGGAATTATATGAACATATGACGGAACCTTTAGGGGATATAATTCATATCGACGACTCTTATCTTAATATGAGAATGTATTTAAGAGATGTTATTCTTGCTAATGATTTAGTAGGCGCTGATAGAGCGGCATCAAATTTTAGAGAAAAAAGTTTACAGTTTGACTCACAAATTGATGCTTTTTCTAAAAAAATAGAGTTAGAAGAAGAAAAGAGATTTGTTCAAGAAGTAAAGGACTCTAAGGTTAAATATGAACAAGTAGCCAGTAAAATTATTGCCTTGGCAAAAGAAAACAAAGATGCAGAAGCAATCGTGTTAATGAACAGTGACGGTGCGAAGGTATCGGGTGAAATGAATTCTGCAATGCTGAAACTCGTGGACGGAAAATTAACAAATGCCAAAGAAACTGCTGATGGAAATACCAATACGGCTAATACCGCTAAAAGATTAGCAATCCTTTTAATGTTTATAGGTATGGCTGTTGCAATAGCTCTTGGAATTTTCCTGTCAAGGATTATCAGCAAACCAATTAAATATCTCGTTGATGCGGCCGATAAACTTGCTATAGGCGATGTTGACGTGGAAGTAAAATCAACTTCAAAAGACGAAATCGGCAGATTGTTTGAAGCTTTTGAAAAACTTATTTTCAATATCAGAGGACAAGCGAAATCCGCTGACCGGATTGCAGGCGGCGATCTTGCATTTGAAGTAGAAGTAAAGTCTGATAAAGATATTCTTTCAAAGAGTATGGCTAAGGTTGTGGATACGATCCGAGGCTTAATCAGCGAAATGGATCAAATGTCTAAAGAGCATGATGCCGGGGACATTGACGTATATGTAAATGAAGACAAGTTTACCGGAGCTTACAAAACAATGGCTCAGGGCGTAAATAATATGGTAAAAGGACATATCAGCGTAAAAAAGAAAGCAATGGCCTGTATTGCCGAATTTGCCAAAGGGAATTTTGAAGCAGAACTAGAAAGGTTCCCGGGCAAGAAGGCTTTTATTAACGAGAATATAGAGGCATTAAGGAAAAACCTTACGGACGTGGAAGCGGAGATAAATAAATTGATTGACGCTTCTAAAGAGGGTATTTTGGAAAGAGCGGATGAACAGGGCTTCCAGGGAGACTGGGCAGAATTAATGAAAGGCTTAAACGGACTTTTAGATACTGTTTTCGCTCCTTTAGAAGAATCAATGCAAGTATTCCATAAAATGTCTTTGAATGACTATACAACGGAAATGACCGGCAATTATAGTGGGAAATTCAAAGAATTTTCTGAATCAATAAAAGAGGTACGTAACAGATTGCTTAGCGTTCAGGATGCGCTGGAACGTCTTAGTAAAGGCGATACAACTCGCTTGGAAGAATTTGAAAGAGTCGGAAAGAGATCGGAAAATGATAGAATCATTCCTGCCTGCATAGGCGCCATGAAATCGATTCGTGAGCTTATTAATGAAGCCGGGTTGCTTGCAAACTCTGCAATAAACGGAGAATTAAATGTCAGAGGGAACGAAGATAAATTTGACGGCGGCTACAAGGAAATCATCGTAGGAATGAATAAAACAATGGAAGCTGTTGCGACTCCGATTCAGGAAGCATCCGAAATTATGCAGGAGATGGCAAAAGGGAACCTTACCGTAACTATGAACGGCAGTTACAAAGGCGAATACGCGAAAATCAAAAATGATTTAAACGCAACAATAAAATCATTTAATGAAGTATTAAATGATATAAACGATGCATCCTCTCAGGTTGCTTCCGGATCAAGGCAGGTATCCGAATCGGCACAGGCTCTGTCACAGGGATCGACAGAACAGGCAAGTTCAATTGAAGAGTTGACTGCTTCAATGGAGGAAATTGCAACACAAACCAAGCAAAATGCAAAAAATGCGAACCAGGCAAACGAACTGGCGTTATCTGCTAAAAACGATGCCGTTAAAGGCAATAATCAAATGAAAGAAATGCTGGGGGCGATGAGCGACATCAATGAATCTTCCGCAAATATCTCAAAAATTATTAAAGTTATTGATGACATTGCTTTCCAAACGAACATACTCGCACTGAATGCCGCAGTTGAGGCGGCGAGAGCAGGGCAACACGGCAAAGGTTTTGCAGTCGTTGCTGAGGAAGTGAGAAATCTTGCAGCGAGGTCGGCCAACGCAGCAAAAGAAACGACCACGTTAATTGAAGGGTCCATGAAAAAAGCAGAAGGCGGAACAAAGATAGCGAATGAAACGGCAGAGGCACTAGACAAGATTGTCGACGGCGTTGCAAAAGCAGCGGCTCTCGTCGGGGATATTGCTGTCGCTTCAAACGAACAGGCTTCCGGCATAGCAC
>JANZZB010000074.1 GCA_026419635.1 Clostridiales bacterium
CGCTTGAAGTGTCGGTTGAAATCGGCAGAACAAGGTTGTCGGTGAAAGAAATTTTAGATGTTCGGCAGGGATCTTTGATTGAGCTGGACAGGCAGACAGGAGACCCGGTTGACGTAATCGTAAATGGGCAGTTAATCGCGAAAGGTGATGTTGTGATCATCGATGATAATTTTGGTGTCCGCATTACCGAAATCGTCTCTGAAAAAGAAATGATAAGAAAATGCAACTGATTATTTGGTATATACAATGAGAAATAGAATTTTAATTGTCGACGATTCCGATTATATGAGAATGATGCTAAAAGAAATTCTATTAAAAAATCATTTTGTTGTTGCCGGCGAAGCAGAAGATGGTATACGTGCTATCGACGAGTTCAATAAATTAAAACCGGATTTGACATTATTGGATATCATGATGCCACGTATGCATGGAATAAGTGTCCTCCAAACAATAAAAAAGAGATTTCCTTCAGCAAAGATATTAATGTGCTCTGCAATGGGACAAGAGAACGTTGTAGTGGAATGTATCAAGACCGGAGCGGCAGGTTTTATTGTAAAACCATTTGATGCTAAAATTCTGATTGAAACGATTAAAAAAAATCTTAAATAGCAAGCTTTTTAGGACGGGGTAAACGATTTGAATAACTTTTTTTCTTCCATTTTTCTGCCATTCTTTGGAGTCGTATTCATTATTTTATTGGCATATTGGTTTACAAAATGGCTTTCAAAAAATGTACAGGGGATGACATCCGGAACCTACATAAAAATATTGGAACGTGTTATAGTAGGTCAGGATAAAACACTTGCCCTTGTTAAAGTAAGTAATACAGTTTACCTTCTGGGAATTACCGGTAATTCAATGCAAACCATATGTACATTTGATGCTTCGGAAATAAAAACAGAAGAAAATGTCGTCCCGAATACGGATTTCGGACAAATCATATCCAAGTATATAAATGTACAGCTGCCATTTATCAAAGGTCTGGGATGCGGAAGAAAAACACGCACTACGTCACCGGATGGAGATAAGATCGAAACAAGATATGAATTCAGACAAGTGTTTGAAAATTTATTAAAAAAACAGCCAGATCCGGAAAAGTTTATTGAAAAGATTGACGAAGGCAGTGAAAAAGCATGAAGCATATTAAAAAAATTTCCTGTCTTTTAAGCTTTATTCTTTTTATTTCTTGTTTTATTGCAACTACTGCATTTGCCGTAGAAGTGAAACCCGGAATTTCCATTAACTTAAACGGAGGCACGCCAGGGCAGATGGCCGACAGCCTAAAACTGCTGTTTCTCATAACCATCATTGCTATGGCACCTTCTATTTTAATTATGATGACCGGTTTTACCAGAATGATTATTGTATTTTCTTTTGCAAGAAGTGCGATCGGTCTCCAACAGACTCCTCCTAACCAGGTTCTTGTAGGGCTTGCGTTGTTTTTAACACTCTATTTAATGTCTCCGGTTGTCAGTGAAATTAAAACGTCCGCATACATTCCGTATAAAGACGGTCAAATAACACAGGAAGTTGCAATAAAAAATGCGATAAAACCGCTTCGCAATTTTATGTTAAAGCAAACAAAAAATGAAGACTTGAATCTGTTTTTAAGTATGTCTGGAGTAAAAGAAGCACCGAAAAATACGGATGAAATAGCAACGGAGACCATCATTCCCGCTTTTATTACGAGTGAGCTCAAAAGAGCATTTATTTTTGGTTTTTTAATTTACATTCCGTTTTTGATTATCGATATGGTTGTCGCGAGTGTACTGATGTCGATGGGTATGGTCATGCTGCCTCCGTCCATGATTTCATTGCCCTTTAAGGTGATGCTTTTTGTTTTAGTTGACGGATGGGGGCTTTTGGTCAAATCCTTGGTTATGAGCTTTCACTTATAGCGAGTGCAGTTGGAACAACAATTTATGCACAAAAGTGGTAAGGAGGCCATATGTCACAGGGAGATTTAATTTCATTATGTAAAGACGCGGTCAGCACCGCATTACTCATATCTTCACCCTTTTTGGTTGTGAGCCTCGCCATTGGAATCATTATTTCAGTCTTTCAGGCGGCAACTCAGATTCATGAACAAAACGTTGTGTTTGTGCCGAAAATAATTGCCACAGCGCTTATTTTGGTCTTGTTGGGAGCTTGGATGATGAACATCATGATCAATTACACGCAGAATATTTTTGCACATATTTTGCAGTATATTTAACCTGAAAATTAGGATTTGAAATATGTGGGACATTATATTTAACAGGTATATTCTTTTTTTGATGGTCTTTGCCAGGATGTCCGGAATGCTTCTTTTTAATCCCATTTTGGGACGAAGAAATGTTCCGACAATGGTAAAAATAGGGCTGGCTTTTCTATCGTCTATGGCGATTACAACGGCATTGCCTAACGAAACAATCCATTTTATCGGCTTGCTGGATTTTGTTTTAATTTGTTTTAAGGAAATTTTTGTTGGGTTAGCGGTCAGCTTGATCATAACAACTTATATGTCTGTCGTACTTATGTCCGGCGAATTGATTGATACACAGCTTGGACTCAGCATGGCTAAGATTTACGATCCTCAGTCAAATGTGTCAATGCCTCTGTCCGGAACAATTTTTAATTTAATGTTCGTTACAGGGTTTTTTCTATCAAACAGTCATTTGACATTATTCAAAATTCTGTTTTTGTCGTTTCAAATTTTGCCTGCCGGGCCAAATTTCGCTGGTTTTTCATTTGCGCAATCACTGGTTCTTTTCTTTGCGCAGCTCCTTATTATGGCAATTAAACTTGCACTTCCGATCGTCGCGATTGAACTCATATCCGAATTTGGCATGGGTGTACTGATGCGTACCGTACCTCAGTTAAATGTATTTATTGTCGGACTGCAAGTAAAACTTCTTGTGGGGCTTATTGTCTTTATTTTAATTGTTCCGAGTGCTGCAGGCATTTTGGATTCTACAATAAACTCGATGTTCGAAAAGATCGGGTATACGTTAAATCAGATTGCCGGATGAATGAGGTGATGAGCCATAGCTGACAGCAGCAAAACAGAAAAGGCTACTCCAAAGAAACGAAAAGATGAGCGGGAAAAAGGCAATATATTTCAAAGTAAAGATTTCACAAGTTCTCTTGGGATTCTCTGTATTTTTTTTAGTTTGAAGCTGATTGGTCCGCATATTTTCGATTATCTGAAAGAAATGGTTACCAGCTATCTTCTTGTTACAGCGCAGTTGCAGGAGCTTAATGTAAAAACAACGAACAGTTTAGTAAGTGCTATGGTCATTAAAATCCTTCTACTATCGTTGCCGCTTTTAATTATTGCAGCATTGACCGGGCTTCTATTAAATGGGTCACAAACCCGGTTCAATATCTCGTTTAAACAGATTAAGTTTAAAGCATCCAGATTAAATCCTATTTCCGGAATGCAAAAAATGATTTCCATGCGTTCCATTGTTGAGTTAATCAAATCTTTAATAAAGGTTGCAATTATTGCGGCTATACTTTATACGGAAATTAAATCAAGAACAGGACAAGCCTTACGTCTTATAGATTTAAGTATGACAGAATCGCTGATTTGGATATCTTCAACCGTTTTTTCAATTGTTATAAAAATAGGCATCATCATGGCGGGATTCGGCGTTTTAGATTATTTTTACCAATGGTGGGATTACGAAAAACAAATCCGAATGACAAAACAAGAAATTAAAGATGAGTATAAAATGACCGAAGGTGATCCTGAAATAAAGGGATTCATAAAACGTCAGCAACGAAGAATGGCTACTATGAGGATGATGCAAAAAGTGCCGACTGCTGATGTTGTTATAAAAAATCCGACTCACTATGCAGTTGCAATTAAATACGAATCAAAGAGTAACAGAGCACCGGTAGTCATTGCAAAAGGTATTGATTTTTTGGCACTCAAAATTATTGAAATCGCAGAGTCAAACAACGTAAGCGTCACCGAAAACCGTCCTTTGGCACGAGGACTTTACGAATCCGTTAAAGTCGGCAGGGAAATACCGGAAGAATATTATCAGGCAGTCGCAGAAGTTCTGGCGTTTGTTTACAATCTAAAAAGGAGGAATAAAATACAGTGACGAAGATATTTAATAACCTTGTAACTTTATTCGTCATATGCATTTTGCTCCTGATCATTATTCCGTTAAACACCGTTTTCCTTGACTTCATGCTGATCTTCAATTTATCTCTTTCGCTTTCTATTCTTCTTATTACAATGTACATAAAAGAACCGCTTGAATTTTCTGTTTTTCCGTCCATCCTTTTGATTACAACACTCTTACGTGTGGGCTTGAATGTTTCTTCTACAAGACTCATCTTAGGACATGATGGGGAAGCGGGAAAGGTTATTAAGACTTTTGGACAGTTTGTTATAGGCGGCAATCCAATTGTAGGGTTTATTATATTTATCATTATCGTCGTTGTTCAGTTTATAGTAATTACTAAAGGTGCTGAACGAGTTGCGGAAGTTTCTGCGAGGTTTACCCTGGATGCCATGCCTGGAAAACAAATGGCGATTGACGCTGATTTGAACTCCGGGCTGATAGATGAAAAAATGGCAAAACAGAGAAGGCTTAAAATCCAGAGAGAGGCAGACTTTTACGGTTCCATGGATGGTGCATCCAAGTTTGTAAAAGGAGATGCCATCGTTTCAATTATCATTGTATGTATTAATATTATTGCAGGGACGATAATCGGACTTGTCACCGGAGGTAAAACAATCACAGAAGTTTTATCCATTTATACGATTGCTACCGTAGGAGACGGACTTGTGAGTCAGATCCCTGCGCTGATGATTTCAACTGCTACCGGCATGATTGTCACGCGAGCAGCATCGGAAAACAGTCTAAGCATGGACTTGTCTTCACAGTTTTTTGCATTTCCAACCATTTTTACAATTACAGGATGCACGCTTTTACTTATGTGTCTAATACCCGGGTTTCCTTTCGGCGTGCTGATTCTGTTTGGCGGTTTTTTGTTATTTCTCGGTTATAAATTAAAGAAGAGAGACAAAAAGCCAAAAGAGGAACTGATTGATGATCTTCCGGTCAGTGAAACAGAATTCTACAAAAATTCGGAAAATATATACTCCCTGCTTAACGTCGAACCAGTTGAGATGGAATTTGGATACAGTTTGCTGCCGCTGGTAGACGAGAAAAAAGGCGGAACGTTCATCGACAGGGTTGTCATGTTAAGAAAGCAGTTTGCTGCAGAAATCGGGCTTGTCATCCCTTCCGTGCATTTGAGGGATAATATGGGGTTAAGACCAAACGAATACGTAATCAAACTTAAAGGAGAGGAAATTGCAAGAGGAGAAGTTTTGGTCGGGCACTTTCTTGCAATGGATCCGGGCGGGACATATGAGGATGTCGAGGGGATTGATACGATTGAACCTGCATTTGGCTTAAAGGCGAAATGGGTTAATGCAAATAACAGGGAAGTTGCGCAAATGTATGGATATACGATTATAGACGCCTTGTCCGTTATTATAACCCATCTGTCTGAGTTGGTTAAAAAACATGCCAGTGAATTGCTAGGCCGGAAGGAAGTTAATTCGCTTCTTGACCATATGAAAAAGACAGATAAGCAGCTGGTAGAAGATATTATTCCCGCGATGATCAGTATCGGCGATTTGCAAAAAGTACTGGCTAATCTGTTAAATGAGCTCATACCAATTAAAGATATTACAACCATTTTAGAAACGCTCGGAGAATACGGCAACACTGTCAAAGATACCGATCTTCTGACCGAATATGTAAGACAGGCGTTAAAGCGGACGATCACAAGAAAATATGCTGAAAACGGCGATTTAAAAGTAATAACAGTAAATCCGGACCTTGAGAATATTATTATGAGCAACGTAAAAAAGAATGAACATGGATCCTATATTACAATGGAGCCCGAAATGATGCAGAAAATTGTCAGAGCGCACCTAGGTGAAATCAATAAGATTAAGGATATTGTGAGAGATCCCATTGTTTTAACTTCTCCGGTTGTAAGGCTGTATTATAAGAAACTCATACGGCAGTTCGCGTCTGAGTCAATTGTGCTTTCATTTAATGAAATCGAAGCGGATATTCAGGTTCAGTCACTTGGCGTCATCGCGGTATGACACTGGTTCTTTGATAAAAACAATATGTACTGAAGAATTACGGCAAAGAGGGGTGGCATTTTGTATAAAATCGATAGTCAAGTTATCACTACTGAACTTTGGGAAGAATACAAAGAGACACATGATATCAACCTTCGCAATGAAATCCTATTAGCATATATACATGTTGTTACATTTAATGCCAAAAGGATGAGTGCGGTTTACAAAAACTATGCACAAACGGGAGATATCATCAATCAAGGGGTACTTGCACTGATAGACTGTATTGAAAAGTATGATTGTACAAGGGGAATTCAATTCGATTCCTTTGCGTCGATCAGGGTAAGGGGTTCCATTATTGATTACATACGAAAACAGGATTGGATTCCAAGAAGAGTCCGTAAAAAATCGGCCGATATCGGAAACGCCTATATGGAACTTCAGGATAAAACCGGAAGACAAGCCACCGATTCTGAAGTTGCGGAATATTTGGGTATGAATGTCGAAGAACTGAATAAAACAATCGGCGAGGTTTATTCCGCTGCGGTGTTCTATTACGAAGACTTGCTGCAGGACAGTGTGGCTGCGTTCAGTGAAGAGTCTTCTAAGGTAGCTACTCCGGAACAGGAATACCAAAAAAAAGAGCTGAAAGAGCTGATTGCCAAATCGATTGACAGGCTTGACGAAAAAGAAAGAACGGTAATTTCCCTTTATTATTATGAAGAACTGAAGCTGAAGGAAATTGCATTAGTTATGGGACTTACAGCATCCAGAGTATCACAGCTACACTCGAAAGCACTTTTGAAGCTGCAAAAAATGGTTGGCGATTATGTAAAGGATTAAGTTTTATGTACTATTCAAATTAAATATTTATCTTAGCAAAATAGTTTTTTATTCTATTGAGGTACTCTTTAAAAGTTAACTAAATTTAATATTATCAATATAATATTAAAAAATGAAATAAGCCCAGAGTTTTACTGGACTTTTTCTATAAC
>JANZZB010000075.1 GCA_026419635.1 Clostridiales bacterium
CGTATCAAAACAATGATGATTAACGGGAATAAAAACATTCCTAAAAAACCGAACAAGCGAAAACCTAAATAAATTGCCATCAATGTAATAAGAGGAGGTAAACCGATTTGCTGTCCCACAATTTTTGGCTCAATCGAATTTCGCACTAAGATGACAATGCCGTAAAGAATAATAAGCGAAAGACCCATCTTCAGATCGCCCGATAACATCATGATCACTCCCCAGGGAATCAGAACCGTTCCGACTCCGAAAACAGGCAGAGCGTCGATTAAAGCAATCAAAACAGCAATAAACCCGGCGTAAGGAATGCGAAAAATTATAAATGCAATGGATAATTCAGCCCAGGTAATGCTGAGTAAAATCAATTGTGCTTTTAGCCAGCGCCCGAGTACACCAAAAAGATGAACTTTCAGTCGCATATAGGCTTCAATCCACTTTTTCGGCAATTGTTTTCTGAGAAATTCCGATACATCATCTCTTCCGCTAGCAAAAAAGTATGTTGAAACAATGGTCGCCACGATCGTAATAATTACGGTCGGTACGGAAGTTGCCGCTTTTCGGATTCCGTCAAGAATTCCGGTATAGGTGGACGGAGGCACAGAAATATCTGAAATTAAAGTACTGAAAAGAGCGATAATGCGTTCTCTGTATTCCGAGGATAGTCCAGAAAGCGCACGATTGACAAATGCGGAAAATTTTCCGGGAAGAGTCGATAAAAACGAGGGTATTACTTTCGTAAAATCGGCGACCTCGGAAATGACAATGGATAAGACAAGGTAAAGCAGCAGTCCAAATATAAAAGTAACCAGAAGAGTGCATATCGCGCAAGCGAAGCCGCGGGGAACTTTTAACCTGCTGTTTAAAGCTTGTACCATTGGCTCAATGATCCGGGAAAGAAGATAGGCAATAATAAACGGCATAAAAAGGCCGAGGAGGTTTTTTATAAAAAAATAGCCTCCAAATACCGCTAAAGCAATATAAAAAAGCGAGAGAAGAAAACGCAGATGCTTATTATCCGGCATAACTTATATCCCTTCGTAATAGAAAGCGGTTTAATTTATTAAATTATATCCTTTAATAGCTTTTATGGCAAGGAATTAAAACGGAATGCTTAAGGTGAGGCGGGTTGGGTTCGTCTCCACTCACCTTATATTATAGGCAAATTCTAAAAGTTCATGCCTTATGAATGTGAATGGCAAGCTCCAAAATGGGTTTCATGGTATACAAAACCGAACGAAAAAACACCAAATCTTTTTGCAATTTATACACTTGCATTCCGGAAAAGTGTATGTTATTATATATATACTCGCTACGAGGACAAATGTATTTATGGGGAGGACTCAGCGTGAAGGAAAGTCCAAAACTGTATATCGTTGAAGGGTCTAAACTTCCGGAAGTTTTTTTGCGTGTGATAGAAGCAAAGCGACTTTTGCAAAGCAAACAGGCTCAGACTGTGAATGAAGCTGTAAAGCGAACCGGCATTAGCCGGAGTGCGTTTTATAAATATAAAGATTCGATCACGTTGTTTACTGAAATGTCCGAGGGCAGAATTATAACGTTTGGCGGTGAACTGAGTGACGAACCCGGCGTTTTGTCCCGCCTATTAAATTTACTAGCTAAACTCGGAGCAAATATTCTGACAATCAATCAAAATATTCCGATCGACGGGCGTGCAACCGTATCGATTTCAGCCAGAACCGGTGGCCTTGAAGTGGATATTGACGATCTTCTGGAACAATTGGAAGCGTTGCCCGGCGTTATAAAATTTGAGATTCTGGCGAGCGAAAAGGGAGGAAAATAACATGGCAAAAATAGCGATACTTGGATTCGGAACGGTTGGTTCCGGCGTTGCGGAAGCGATTACGAAGAATGCGGAGATTATTCAAAATAAACTTTCGGAAAAGATTGAATTAAAATATATTCTCGATATCCGTGAGTTCCCGAACAATCCGTTTTCAGAGAAAATAATTAAAGATTTTTCAATCATTCAAAACGATCCGGAGATCGAAGTTGTAGTCGAAACAATCGGCGGTGCAAAAATTGCCTACGAATTTACAAAGAAGGCGCTTTTGTCCGGAAAGCACGTCGTTACCTCAAACAAGGAACTTGTTGCGACACACGGAGAAGAACTGCTTCGTATTGCGCGCGAAAAAAACGTCAATTACTTTTTTGAAGCGTCGGTCGGCGGAACAATCCCGATCTTAACGCCCCTCGAGTCATGCCTTGGCGCGAACAAAATTGAAGAGATTTACGGTATCTTAAACGGTACGACAAATTATATATTAACAAGAATGATTAAAGCAAATCTCTCGTTTGAGGACGCATTGAAAGAAGCACAGGCGCTCGGCTATGCGGAGCAAGATCCGACAGCGGATATAGAAGGCCATGATGCTTGCCGCAAAATCTGCATTTTAGCAGACCTTGCTTACGGCAAAAACATTTCGCCGGAAAAAGTGCAGACCGAAGGAATCTCCAATATTACGCTGGATGATGTTACAATTGCAGAAGCCGGCCGATATGTTATCAAGCTTTTAGGCCGCGTAAAGATGAGAGAGGACGGTAAAATCTTTATTCTGGTTGCGCCTCATCTGATAAAAAACGATCACCCGCTTGCTGTTGTTAACGATGTGTTTAACGGCATCTTGGTGCGTGGCAATATCTGTGAAGAAGTGATGTTTTACGGTAAAGGCGCTGGTAAGCTGCCGACGGCAAGCGCTGTCATCGCTGATGTAATCGATGCTGTGCGCCATCGTGAAAAACGCAAGGACTACGGCTGGAGCGGTTCGGGTGACGACATGGTTGCCGATCTTTCCGAGATGGTTTATTCGATGTATTATCGAATCAGCGATCGGCATAGCGGAGACTGCAAAGCGATTTCGGAAATATATGATCATAAATGCTTAAGTTTAGAAGGTGCACCGGACGGTGAATACGCATTTGTTACAAAGCCGATGTCAGGCAAAGAACATGAGGAAAAAGCAGCATTGCTACAGAAAAAGTTTCCTATCCTTTCCAGGATAAGGGTGCTTGACGACCAGAGGGAATCGGTATGATCAGCATCAAAGTTCCGGCGACAAGCGCAAACATGGGCTCGGGCTTTGATTCTATCGGAATTGCATTTACTTTATCCAATGAAGTGCACATGGAGGAAAGCGATCGTGTCGACATTTCTTGTGCAACCGGGCACGAGGTGCCGAAAGGCGAAACCAATTTGATTTATCAATGCGCAAAAAAGGTTTATGATATCTGCGGAAAGCCGCTTAAGGGCCTTAAAATTGTGGAACACTGCAATATTCCGCAGACAAGAGGCCTTGGCTCCTCTTCTGCTTGCACGGTTGCAGGGCTTCTCGGTGCAAATGAGCTTTTGGGTAAGCCGATGAATCAGCAAAACATTATTGACCTTGCTGCATCCATTGAAGGCCATCCTGATAATGTGGCTCCTGCGGTGCTCGGAGGTTTTGTCGCAGCACTTCAGGAATATGGAAAGGTGTGGCATGTAAGGGTACCGATTTACGGAAGGCTGGATTTTGTAGTTTTTATTCCAAACTATGAATTAAAGACAGAAAAGGCCAGAGCAGCAATCCCAAGCACGATACCGCATGGGGACGCTGTGTTTAATCTGGCTCGTGCCGCACTACTCGCCGGATCTCTTGTTACCGGCGATTTGCAAAACATCGGGGTTGCCGTCGGCGACAGGCTTCATCAGCCATATCGGTTTCAACTGATACCCGGCGGACAGGATATTATGCAGGCTGCAAAAGGTTTGGGAGCGCTTGGAGCCTATATATCCGGTGCCGGACCATCTATCGTTGCTATAGTCGATAGTTCTGATAAAACGTATCTGATGCGGGCACAGATGTATTGCAAGGAGCATCATCCTGACTGGCAGCCGATTCTACTTCGGTGCGACGAACAGGGTGCGGTTTTAGAACACATCAATTAAAACGGAAAAATGATAAATGATAACACGCGGGATTTTCTCGCGTGTTTCAGCTTGTTGAAAAAATATATTTCGGGGACTTACGGGGTCGAAACCCCTTAATGTAAGATTAGTCCGCAGGCGGACATGCGCCGCCCGGGGTTCCCCAACAAATCATGATTTGTTGGGGTGGGACAGAGGACACATTGGACAAAACCTGAAGGGTTTGTCCACACCTGGGGAAGTATCGAGGGGGAATCGGATTCCCTCTCGAAGACTGTCGATTTTTCGACAGCCTCTAACACGCGGGAATTTTCCCGCGTGTTTTTATCTAAAAAGTGATTTTCCTGAATAAGATATAAAAGACATTTGATCTTAGGAGGGAAGGTTATGGATTGTCAAGAAAATTGCAGACTTGCAGATAAGTATCGAGTAAATCTTTCGTACCCAGAGATAAACATACAGGAGCCAAACGAAAAAGCAGCAAAGCTTTTACTTAACGATTACGCGGGTCATGTCTCGGAATTCGGCGCAATTGCACAGTATATTTTTCATATGATTACACTTGAAAAGGAATATCCGGATGTATCCGATGCGCTTCGAGGTATCGCTATTGTGGAAATGGACCATCTGGATAGGCTTGGAGACCTAATTAAGGAACTCGGAACATTGCCTGAGTTTAAGGGTTGTGAGCACGGTAAAGTTACATATTGGAATGCAACTCCAAAGAATGTCAATTACAGCACTTCGGTAAAGAAAGCTTTGCTCGCGGATATCAGCGCTGAAATTAAGGCAATTGAGCAATATGAAGAGCACATTAAACAGATCGATGATGATCGGATTATCAGTCTCTTACAGCGGATCATTCTCGACGAACAAATACATATAGAGATATTGACATCGTTATACAAAAAATATACTGATTAAAAAGAATGTGCCAAAAAGCTGCAAAGATAAGGTAGACCCGGTTTGTTTTTTATTAACAAAACAGACCGGGTCTTTGGATATTTTTTTTATCGAATGTAAAAAAATATGCTATAATCTATTTAATAATATGTAAGAAAAAGGGTGGATGCCGCTTCATGAAAAAAGATGCGTTTTTAACGGCGAAAAGTAAAAAAGAGTTTAACAACATAGATCAGACAGAAACCAAAACCGTTTTAACAGAAGGCAGGAATGCCGTGCTGGAACTCTTAAAATCAGACAGGTCGGTGGACAAGCTTTACGTAGCGAAAGATGCGGGGGGGGCCATCGGCGGTATCTTGAAAATCGCCAGAGCGGGAAAAGTAACGATTGTACAGTGTGACCGACGAAAGCTGGATTCAATGAGCGAAACCAAAGCGCATCAAGGTGTGATTGCAGTTGCTTCTGAAGTCCGATATAAAACGATAGAAGATATTTTCGCGCTTGCTGAAGACAGAGATGAAAAGCCGTTGATTGTGATCTGTGACGGCATTACCGATCCGCATAATTTAGGAGCTATTATCCGGTCTGCTGAAGTTGCAGGTGCCCATGGGATTATTATCCCGAAGCGCCGCAGTGCCGGTGTGAATGCCGCATGCGCAAAAGCTGCGGCCGGTGCGCTTGAATATATGCCGATTGTGCAGGCGACAAATCTGTCAAATGCAATAACGGAATTAAAAGATCGCGGTGTTTTTCTTTATGGTACAGATGCGTCCGGACAAAACGATGTTTTTGAAACGGATCTGAAAGGTGCAACAGCAATTGTTATCGGTTCTGAAGGCGAAGGGATGGCAAAGCTTACAAAAGAGCTTTGTGATTTTATTATCAGGATACCTGTAAATGGAAGGATTACATCCCTAAACGCGTCTGCCGCTGCCGCTGTCGTTTTATTTGAGTCTGTCAGACAAAGAAAAAGAAAGGTGTAAAGTTGTGGGGCGAGTGTTATGTCATTCACGGAGGGAAAAATGTCCGGAAAAAATGAACATGAAATTGATTTAAACGAAATAAGACGGATGATTGCCGGAGAAGAGATGGATTCCGGACAGGAAATTTCAATAGATGAAATTATCAATGAAGTAAAAGTTGAAGAAAAAAAAGAAAAGATCCAGCGCCAAAAAAAGGAGGAAGAGGAGAATCCTTTCCTTTCTCTTGTTCGTGAGACAGAAGAAATAGATGCTTTACCAGGTGCAATAGAAAACACCAACCTGTACGTACAACAGATAAAGAATGAAAAACAAAACCCTTCTGTTTTAGGAACCTCTGCGGAGGGGCTGTTTGAAATACCCCGGGAATGGGAAAATAACAGCCGGCCTCTGCAGGAAAAAACGGATCAAAAAAAGAGCATTAGAATGCAAGGAGATGGAACAAACGTCGCTACGATCCCGCAAAAAGAGAAATCAAAAGAGCGGCAGATACTAAAACCGCTGCCTGAAGTTTTTAATGTTGAAGATTTGGAAATCGAAAATAACAAAACAGAAAAAGCTACCAAAAAACATCTGCCTGCTGATTTTGATAAAACGGAGTTTGAAACTCCGAAGGAAGCGGCCGATTATTATAAAAACCGTGAATTTT
Source organism: Clostridiales bacterium (assembly GCA_026419635.1). Lineage (GTDB taxonomy): Bacteria > Bacillota > Clostridia > Oscillospirales > Butyricicoccaceae > UBA6114. The sequence goes on from JANZZB010000075.1 coordinate 6,455, forward strand.
CCTTAAATATAAGATCTCTTTTTATCTTACTTCTATCATGCAGTAGTTTATACCTGACGTTTGCCCCGACATTTGCGCTTCCTCTTCCTTTCGAATTTGCCTATGACAAAACACCATATCTTTATTTATTCGCGCTAATTGCATTGGAAATAGGATGTCTTTTGATATCGCTTGATCTGATAACTGCAGGAATCATGAGACTTGTTACCGGAAGACCGACGGTATATTCTCTTGCTGCCCTGGCGGCGTTTTCTACGCTTGCCCATTCTGTTTCCATCATTCTTTTCCCCAAATGGGGAGGATATCTTCCGTTTTCTTCGTTAAGCTGCGTACTCCTCTTTTTTATGGTACATTCTGCAGCACAGAAAAAGAGTTCAATCTGGCGCAGTATAAAAGCAGAAACGTTATCGTCCGAGCCGATGATCATCAAGATCGATAAAGAAGCGGTAGATAAGCCTTGTGCTGTCCGGTCTTGTGATAAAAACATAAAGGTATATGAGAAAACGCTGCTCGCTCCGGATCCGCTGGAGCAACTTTGTACATATTACGTACCTTGTGTCATTATAGTTTCAATCGTTTTTTCATTTGTTGCCACGTTTGGGCAAAATCGCCCGGAGCTT
>JANZZB010000076.1:0-6777 GCA_026419635.1 Clostridiales bacterium
TACCAATGCACGGCGGTATATCTCTGTTGCACTTGTCCTGAAGTTGCCTTCGGCGGACGTTATCCGCTATCCTGCCCTATGGAGCCCGGACTTTCCTCGCACACGACCTTTCGGCACTTGTATACGCGGCTGTCCGGCTTACTCGTCTTTATAATTATACAAAACGGTAAAGCATCTGTCAAGAAAGGGGAAATTTTGCTTGAGTTCAGGTTTCAAGGGGGGTACAATAATTTTGGTTTGTTTTTAGAGAAAATGTTAACATATACCAATCAAAGTTCATGCTTTTGAAACAAAAGTAAATGATAAGACAGAAAAATAAATGATAAGCGGTGGTAAAATGACTGATTTTGAATCTTTTTTTTCAAAACTTAAAGAAAAACGTATAGCTGTAATCGGACTTGGCGTATCAAATACGCCTTTAATACGAATACTTTCAGAGGCAGGAGCAAAAATTACGGTATGTGATAAAAAAGATGAATCGAAATTCAGTACTTTAATACCGGAATTAAAGAATTTTGGAGTACAGTTTCAGCTTGGCGAACATTATCTTGAAGGGCTTGACCATGATTATATCTTTCGGTCACCTGGAATTCGCCCCGACCGCCCCGAATTATTGAAAGCAATAGATCAAGGTAGCGTTCTCACTTCCGAAATGGAGGTTTTTATAGATGTTTGCCCTTGCCCGATTATTGCCGTGACAGGTTCGGACGGCAAAACAACGACATCAACATTGATATCCAAAATCATTGAAGCGGAAGGGAAACGTTGTTTTTTAGGTGGAAACATCGGAAAACCGCTTCTTGCCATGACTAAAGAAATCAAATCTGACGATTTTGTCGTTTTGGAATTATCATCTTTTCAGTTAATGACAATGAAGAAAAGCCCAAACGTAGCGGTAGTGACGAATGTTGCTCCGAATCATCTGGATTGGCATACCTCAATGGAAGAATATACGGAGGCAAAAAAGAACATTTATTTGCATCAGAAAAAAACAGATACCGTGGTGTTAAACGCGGATAATGATGCCGCAGCTTCTTTTAGCATCGAGGCAAAAGGCAATGTCATTTTGTTTTCGAGAAGGCAAAGCTTAAATAACGGAATCTGCATGGAAAATGATACGATTGTCTTAAGAAAAGAGCAAAAAACGATCCCGATCGTGACGTCAAAAGATATTTTAATTCCAGGAGAACATAACCGCGAAAATTATATGGCAGCATCGGCTGCCTGTTATGCGATTTTTGGTGAAAAATGCTTTGAAGCGGTAAAACAGGTTGCCAAGAGTTTTAAAGGGGTCGAACACAGGATCGAACTTGTACGTGAAAAAGATGGGGTACGTTTTTATAACGATTCGATTGCTTCCAGCCCGACGCGGACAATTGCAGGTTTGCATTCCTTCCAGGAAAAAGTGTTCCTGATTGCGGGAGGTTATGATAAACACATTCCTTTTGACGTACTTGGCCCAGAAATTGTGAAACATGTAAAAAGATTATACTTAACAGGGCAGACGTCTAAAAAAATACGGGAATCTATTGAAAAATGCCCGGAATTTAAGCCGGAGCTGCTTCCTGTTTCAGAATATCAGAACTTTTCGGATGCAGTAAAAGCAGCGGCAGCGGATGCAAAACAGGGTGATATAGTAATTTTGTCACCGGCTTGTGCGTCATTTGATATGTTTGCTAATTTTGCAGAACGCGGTCATGCGTTCCGTGATATTGTTCATTCTCTTTAATTGGTTTAATCCGCATTTTTGGAGGATATTATGGATTACGGCAAAACGATTGCAGGACTTTGTGAATGCCACGGTGTGGCTGGGTTTGAAAAAAAGATTGCTGCGCATGTTTTGGAATGTTTTGAGCGGTTTTGCGACGAAGTATCAATTGATCGGCTTGGAAATGTAACAGGTTTTTTGTCGTGCGGAAAAAAAGACGCTAAGACTTTGATGCTGGATGCACATATTGATCAGATCGGCTTTGTTGTTTCTGATATTTTGGATAATGGATTTTTAGCGTTTGTTCCGGTTGGCGGGGTTGACGGAAGAATGCTTCCGGATACGAATGTTCTTATTCTCGCGGAAGGGGGTATTTCCGGGGTTATCAGCTGCCTGCCGCCGCATATTCTTTCGAAAGAAGAACGTGACAAGCCGTTTGACAAAGATTTACTTGTGATTGATACAGGACTTAGCAAAGAACAGGCAAAAGAGCGAATACCGATTGGCACTCCGGTTGTTTTTGACTATAAAGCAATGAATCTTTACAATGATTTTGTGTCTGCGCCTGCGCTCGATGACCGCGCCGGTGTACTAGCTATTTTATCGGTAATCGAACGACTTTCCAAAGTAAAACGAAATGTAAATATTATTGTTTTGGGAAGCGTAATGGAAGAAAAAAACGCACACGGAGCAATAACGGGAACGTACAGTAACCGCCCGGACTTTGCTATTGTTGTAGATGCTACACACGCAAAAACGCCCGACGCACCTGCAAATGAAACATTCCCCGCCGGGAGTGGTGTCATGATTGGCATGGGCCCGAACTTAAATCGTAATTTTACAAAAGAGCTTATCAGAATAGCAAAAGAGAAAAATATTCCGCATGATTTTGAGGTAATGGAAGGCTCAACCGGTACAAATGCATGGGCGATGCAAATTGTTGCTGACGGAATACCATGCGCGCTTGTGTCAATACCTCTTAAATATATGCATACGCCGGTTGAAACGGTTAAGATGTCTGATATCAAAGCCGTTTCTGATCTGATTTATGAATTTGTTATTTCTTGTGACGGAGGTGCATTATGCTGGAACTATTAAAAGACCTCTGTGTTTTAGACGGCGTTTCAGGATTTGAAGATGAGGTACGCGAGGATATATTAAAAAGAATTACTCCGCTTGCATCCGAGATCAAAACGGATAGTATCGGAAATGTTATTGCTTATAAAAAAGGGAAAAAACAAATTAATCAAACCATCATGCTTGCATCACACATGGACGAAGTCGGTTTCATTATTAAAAAAATTACCGATGAAGGAATGCTAAAATTCGGCTTTTGTGGCGGTATCGACCGGCGCGTCGTCATAGGAAAAAGGGTTCGGATCGGCGAAAAAAAGCTAAAAGGCGTTATTGGGATCAAAGCGATTCACCTGATCGATCAAGATGAAAGAAAGAGCGTTCCAAAGACTGAAGATTTATATATTGATATCGGCGCGCAGTCAAAAAAAGAAGCGGAAGAGCTCGTAAGCTTAGGTGATTATGCTGCTTTTGACTCCGAGTTTTCCCGATTCGGTGATGGCTTTATCAGAACGAAAGCGATAGATGACAGAATCGGTTGCGCGGTTTTAATAAAATTAATGGAATTGGAACTTCCTGTAGATATGGTATTTACTTTTACAGTGCAGGAAGAAACGGGACTCAGAGGCGCGACAGTCGCGGCGCATCGGGTAAAACCTGATTATTGCTTGATTTTAGAAGGGACAACGGCGGCAGATCTTCCGTTTGTGGATGATATGAAAAAAGTCTGCAAATTAAACGGTGGGCCGGTCATTCCTTTTATGGATTCCGGTACAATATACAATCAGGAGCTTTGCAGATATCTGATAAGGCTTGCTGAAAAAAACAATGTTCCTTGGCAGACAAAAAAATATATTTCCGGCGGTACAGATGCCGGTAAAATCCATGTCAGCGGACCGGGAGTAAAAACCTGCGCATTGGCAGTTCCGGTTCGATATTTGCATTCGGCGAATTCGGTTGCATCTATTTCCGATTGCGAGAAAATGCTGCTTTTGGCAAAACACTTTATAGAAAATGCGGAGGACATCATTCATGCTTGAATTATTTGATCTGACTCAAAAATTAACAGGTGTTTTTGGTCCGTCCGGCAGGGAAACGGCTGTTTCGCAAACGATACAAGAAATGGTTCGCCCTTTTGCAGACGGGGTTTTTACTGATGTGCTTGGCAATCTGATTGTCAGGAAAAAAGGAAACGGTAAAAAAATCATGCTCTCGGCACATATGGATACGATTGGGATGGTTGCAACTTATATAGAAGACTCCGGCTTTATACGCTTCGGCGCCGTTGGAGGGCTTGATATAAACCAGCTCGCCGGTACACGAGTTATTTTTGAAAATGGAATTCCGGGAGTGCTTTCTTTTGAAGAAAAAGTTGCTTTAAAAGACCTCGTATTAAATCATTTCTATATTGACATTGGTGTAAAGTCAAAAGAAGAAGCTGAAAAATGGATTAAACCCGGCACATTTGCTGTATTTGATGGAACATGTTCATTAAATGGAGACACGATTTTCTCCCGTTACCTTGACAACAGACTCGGCTGCGCTGTTTTGGTTCAGGCATTGTCAATGATAAAATCGACCAAAAACGATTTGTATTTTGTTTTCTCCGCACAGGAGGAGGTTGGGCTAAGGGGAGCGCAGACAGCGGCTTATCAGATTGAAGCGGATCTTGGCATTGCTGTGGATGTGACGGATACGGGAGACATGCCGGGAGTAAAAAATAAAATGGCAGTAAAGCTTTCTGAGGGCCCTGCAATTAAAATTACAGACCGTTCAGTTATATGTAGTCCGGAAGTTGTCGAATTATTGCGAAACGCAGCAAAAAAAATGGATATAAATGTACAGAATGAAATTTTAATATCAGGAGGAACGGATACAGGCGCAATGCAACGTTCAAAAAGCGGAATTTGGGCAGGCGCCGTTAGTATTCCGACCCGATACATTCATTCGCCAAATGAACTGGCATCATTATCAGACGCACAAAACGCGGCACGGCTGATCGCTTACTCTGTCAGTCGTTAGAGGGAAATTTGTTATTTACAAAAAAATGAATTTCATGTATACTATTCATGTTAATTCGCTTTTAACAGTAGAGGCAACGATTGTAGTTATGTAGCAGATTGCAAAGTGGATTCATCTTTGGTAGTACGGAAGGACGGTAGGGGGAAAATGATTCAAACGATTGCGTACAATTGTTGTCGCAATTTTTTCTTTCAAGCTGATACGTGTAAAAAAAACGAAGATGATGTCTATATCTCTACAAGACGGCGGAAATATGGAGCCTAATGTCGGCTACCACTTATTTTTCTGCCGTTATTTTTTTGTGTAGGCCAAAGTATGCACATTAAAAGTAATTTTTTTGTACATATATCAAGTGTCGGTTTTTATTACATCAGTACCATGTTTGAAAATAAAAATGCAACTGTTTAAAGAAAGGGTGATTCAATGTTTTTCCAGAAAGACATTGAGACGATTTCTCGGGATAAGCTTGAAGAACTGCAAAATGAGCGCCTGCGGAATCTCATCAACCGCTGTTACGAAAATGTACCGTTTTATAAAGATCGTTTTGACCGTCTTGGAATAAAACCTGAGATGATCAAGATAACAAAGGATTTAAGGAACATCCCACTCACAACGAAAGAGGATATTCGAGAAAATTATCCGTTTAAGATGTTTGCCGTTCCAATGAAGAAGGTCGTGCGCGTGCATGCGTCCTCCGGAACAACAGGCAAACCGACCGTTGTCGGCTATACAAGAGGAGATCTTGATATGTGGTCCGACTGTGTTGCGCGGCTTGCGGTTGCGGCCGGTGCTACGGACGAAGATGTTGCTCAGATCTCATTCGGCTATGGACTTTTTACCGGCGCATTGGGTCTTCACGGCGGTCTTGAAAAAATCGGTGCAACAATTATTCCGATGTCAAGCGGCAATTCGGAAAAACAGCTGATGATTATGGAGGACTTCGGAACAACACTTTTAGTTTCAACTCCTTCCTATGCTGTATACTTAAGTGAAATGTGCAGAGAAAAAGGAATCAGAGACAAAATGAAACTCCGTCTTGGTCTTTTTGGTTCGGAAGGCTGCACAGATGAAATGCGTAATCTAATCGAAAAGAATTTCGGAATTTTTGCCACCGATAATTACGGTATGAGCGAATTGATCGGTCCGGGTGTCTCCGGCGAGTGCAAGCTTCGTTGCGGACAGCATATTGCGGAAGACCATTTCTTCGCGGAGATCATCAATCCCGAAACCGGGGAGAATGTACCGGACGGAGAGTACGGTGAGCTTGTTGTCACAACTCTTACAAAGGAAGCATTCCCGATACTCCGTTACCGTACAAGAGATATAACCAGACTCATTAAGGAACCTTGCGCCTGCGGCAGAACGCATGCTAGAATAGAGAAGATCCGCGGCAGAAGCGACGACATGCTGATTATCAAAGGGGTCAATGTATTCCCCTCGCAAATTGAAAGCGTCATTATTGGTATGGATTATGTCGGGCCGCATTATCTGCTTGTTGTTCGTCGTGAAGGATTTATGGATACGCTTGAAGTTCAGCTTGAACTTATCGACGCAGCACTTCTCGAACGCTTCTCGGAATTGGAAGCATTACAGAAGAAAGTTAAGGAAAAACTCCGCTCCGTACTCGGACTTGACGCTAAAGTCAGTCTTGTCCAGCCAATGACAATCGAACGTTTTCAGGGAAAAGCGAAAAGGGTTGTCGACCTTAGGAATCAAAAATAGGCGGTGAAAGCTTTGGATAAAAAATTGATGCTTGGGAATGAAGCGGTTGCAAGGGGACTATATGAGGCAGGCTGCCGTTTTGTCTCAAGTTACCCTGGAACCCCCAGCACGGAAATAACGGAAACAGTAGCAAAATATAAAGAAGTTTACGCGGAATGGGCACCAAATGAAAAAGTAGCGGCCGAATCCGCATTTGGAGCCGCAGTTGCCGGTGCGCGGTCTTTTTCCGCAATGAAGCATGTCGGTTTGAA
>JANZZB010000076.1:6787-7050 GCA_026419635.1 Clostridiales bacterium
TGGGAATGCTTTCCTCACAAAATGAACAGGACAGCCGGCATCATGCGATAGCATCCAAGGTTCCGATGCTGGAACCATCGGATTCACAGGAATGCCTTGACTATGTAAAACGTGCGTATGAAATATCAGAAGCGTTTGATACCATTGTACTTTTACGTCTTTCGACAAGGGTTTCCCATTCCCAAAGTTTGGTTGAAGCAGGGGAAAGGGAAGAGACACCTCTGAAAGATTACATAAAAAACCCGGCCAAATACGTTATGATG
>JANZZB010000077.1 GCA_026419635.1 Clostridiales bacterium
GAGCGCTCCCCCCGCACAGGATGGTGGGCAGGAATGGGGAGTGTGTTTGTTTTAATTCTCCTTGCCTGGTTTTCTTATCTTCATGGGGGGAATTTTTTATTTGTTTTAGCTCTTTGCAAATCCACAAAAGATCATGAAGCCTCTCAGTGGGCTCGCCAAAACCACAGAAAACAATTTCAACGAATTTTGATAGATCCTGTTTTAAGATGTCTTTAAGAATCTCTTCTTTTGTATATTCCTTTGAAAGCCAAAGAGTCGGTGCGTCGCCTACACCTTTGTAATGAGAACGGATACAAAATGTGCAGTTCATTGTGCAGCGGTTGGTCATATTAACATAGAGCCCGTTGCCGACTTTATAAGTTAAAGCGTCCATTTCATTACCTCAAATATGAAAGAATTCACGCCCGTTTTTCGTGGTTAATGCAGCAATTTCAGAAAACGTGCTTCCTCGGATTTCAGCAATTTTTTCAGCGACAAAACGGACCATGCCTGGATGGTTTCGTTTGCCGCGGTAAGGTTCCGGTGTCATGTACGGTGAATCGGTTTCAATCATAATTCTGTCTTCCGGAATCCATTTGATGATTTCAGGGGAACGGCGCGCGTTCTTAAACGTAATAGCACCTGTAAAAGAGAGGTAGAAACCTAGTTTTATAAGCTCCTTTGCCATCTCTAAGCTGCCCGAATAACAATGAAAAACACCTTTTTCCAATTTATATTTTTTTACGATTTCCAAAGTATCCTCATGTGCTTCCCGATCATGGATAATAACAGGAAGATGAAGATCCCTCGCAAGCTCCATTTGTTTATTAAACCATACTTTTTGTAATTCTCTCGGCGAGAAATCATAGTGATAGTCAAGCCCGATTTCACCGATCGCGACCGCCTTTTTATGAGACGCAAGTTTAGCGATCTTCTCAAGGTCGCCGTCCTGTGCGCCAGAACAATCATGTGGGTGTACGCCGACAGATGCATAGATAAAATCATGTTTTTCCGCCAGCTCAAGTGATTTATATGAAGTTTTCAAACAGGTTGCCGCGTTTAATACAAAAGAAACTCCGATGTTTTTAATTGTTTGGATTAATTCATCACGGTCTTCGTCAAACGCTTCATCAGTCAAATGAGCGTGAGTATCAAAAAGCATAAACAGCTCCTTAAAATCCTTGCTTTGCTTGTTAATGGATTGCATTAAATTCGTCTTTGCCGATTAAATATTAAAATATTTAATCGGCAAATCATTATAATTTATGCTAATTGCTCTTTTTACCTTACTTTTGAACCGGGAGTTGCCTCGTCGGCAAAAATGACTTTCACCGTATCATCCGAATCGGCTGCGAGAATCATCCCTTCGCTGTCAACTCCTCTGAGTTTAGCCGGTTTGAGGTTATATACCAAAATGATATTGCGTCCTATGAGATCCTCGGGTTTATAATATTTTGCTATTCCGGAAACAACTTGCCGTGTTTGATCTGAAACACTTAACTGTAACTTTAAGAGCTTATCCGATTTTGGAACGGGTTCGCATGATAAAACTTTTGCAACGCGGAGCTCGACTTTTGCAAAATCCTCAATCGAAATCTGGGAAACACCGACTGTTTCGTCTGCCTCTTTCTGAGTCTCCTTACTGGGTGCCTCTTTTTGGAGCAGTTTTTCATCGATTTCAGCAATTTTCTTCTCCGCATCGATACGTGTAAACAGAATTTCTGCCTTGCCGGTTAAGTCTCCCGCTTTCATACCGTCAAATGAATAGAGGCTTTCATAAGAGATCACCTTTGTATTTAATTGTTTATATATACTTTGCGCCGTTTCAGGTAAAAACGGCTCCAACAATACCGCCGCAAAGCGGATCGATTCAAGCAGATTATAAAGAACCGTACCCAAGCGCTCTTTTTTAGCTGGATCCTTAGCCAATACCCACGGAGTTGTTTCATCAATATATTTATTGCTGCGGCGCAAAAGCACAAAAATTTCATCTATCGCGTCCGCTATACGAAGTTCATTCATTTTGCTCTTAACCCTTTTTGGAGTATCAAGCGCGAGTGAAATCAGCTCTTCGTCATATTCGCCCTGACAGGACGGTTTCTGTATCACACCTTCAAAATATTTGTCTGACATTGCAATTGTACGATTTACAAGATTGCCGAGGATATTTGCAAGATCAGAATTGATTCGTTCGATCATCAATTCATACGTTAACGTTCCGTCAGAGGCAAACGGCATCTCATGAAGCACATAATACCGTACCGCATCAACTCCGAAATAAGAAATCAAGTCGTCTGCGTATATGACGTTGCCTTTGGATTTAGACATCTTCCCGTCTCCCACCATCAGCCAGGGGTGTCCGAAAACCTGTTTCGGGAGGGGCTCGCCAAGCGCCATCAACAGAATCGGCCAGTAAATTGTGTGAAAACGCAAAATGTCCTTGCCGATTAAATGGATATCGGCAGGCCAAAATTTCTTATACATTTCGCTTGAATTTCCGTCGGGATCGTAACCCGCAAACGTAATATAATTAGAAAGAGCGTCAACCCAAACATAAACGACATGTTTTGGGTCAAAATCAACCGGTATGCCCCAGGTAAACGAAGTACGTGATACGCAAAGGTCCTGTAACCCAGGCTTTAAGAAATTATTGATCATTTCATTTTTGCGTGATTCCGGCTGAATAAACATGGGGTTTTCTTCAATGTGTTTTATAAGCTTGTCCGCATATTTAGACATTTTAAAGAAATAAGCTTCTTCCTTCGCTTTTTTGACCTCACGCCCACAGTCCGGGCATTTTCCGTCAACCAGCTGTGCTTCTGTAAAAAATGCTTCGCAGGGTGTGCAGTACATTCCTTCGTAATGTCCTTTATAAATATCTCCCTGGTCATAAAGCTTCTTAAATATCTTCTGAATCTTTTTTTCATGATCCGGGTCGGTCGTTCTGACAAACCGGTCATACGTTGTATTCATCATATCCCAGATCGCCTTGATCTGAGCTGCAACATCATCGACGAACTTCTGGGGCGGAACCCCCTTTTCAGAAGCCTTCTGCTGAATCTTTATTCCATGCTCGTCCGTTCCCGTCTGAAAATAAACATCATAACCTAGAAGCCGTTTAAACCGTGCGATAGAGTCGGCAAGCACAATTTCATACGTATTACCGATATGAGGTTTTCCCGATGTGTATGCGATCGCAGTTGTGATATAAAATTTGTCTTTCTCCATAACCGGTGTCCTCCATTCATCCGGCTCGTTTGCCGGATTCCCCCGAAACTCAAGATGTATAATTTTCTTTTTATTATATACTGAATAGCCGCTTCTATCAATAAAGATTGCGGTACTTCAGTTCCCGCAATCTTTTTATCCTTTATTTTTCTTCTTTGCTGTCAGGACCGCCAATATGATCTGAGGGCGGCTCACTTTCCTTTATATCCGTTTGGTCATCAAAATCTGTTTTTTCTTCCGGGTTTTGATATGTGTTTGAACGATTGTCTTCCACAGACTGATTCGGATTTTTGGTTGCGGCGTCTTTATTTGCAATCGAGTACCATGCCGGCACATGAATGTGAAATAAGTTCGGGTTATATGTTCCTTTAATATAATACGCTGTCGCTAACATCATATAAGGTGCCACATAAAGCAAAAACAAACCAACGGCAAGAAATCCGCGGATTGCTGCATTCATCATAATCGCGGTTGGGATGGCTGTTGTATCAATAAATCCAGTTGCAAGAGAAGAAAGATATCCGGATTTTGTTAATTCCATTCCAATTTCGGAAGTAAAAATCAGAAATATCATTAATCCCCAACCGAAAAAACTGGCATAAAAAGAAAATAAATCCCATTTCTTTTTCTTAAATAGCTTTCTTGATTCTTTAAGGCAATTCCACGGTTTTTTTTCTGCATCCTCTGCCAAAAGAAAAAAACCGGGAACGTAGGTTAAAATTCTTGCAGCGACAAAAATGAATTCTACCACCATAATAAGCATAATGAACAAAGAAATTCCGTTATACCCTGCATTTAGGGAGTATGCCAAGACACTTGCCGGTAAAACATATGCGATCAGAGCGATTACTACTGTAATAATGTAATATTCAACATTGATTAAAACCGATTTAATATATCTTTTCCCTTCACCGAACCATAAAAAAATATCACCGACCGAGACCGGTTTTCCATCGGCCAGCCTCATTCCAAATTCTAAAAAGCCTAATGTAAAAGGAGATATAATCAATAGGTTTAGTAAAACGGGCAGAAATCCTAAAATCAAACTAATGAATACGCTTTTTATTGAGTTTAATTTATCTTGAATCGGAAAACGAATCAGCATAAGCGAAAAATTAACCAAAAGAAAGATCAAAGTAATTCCTATACTTTTTATCAAATTTTTAAATAGAACTGCTTTTGCCTGTCTTTTAACAGCAATTCTGAAGAAAATGCCTTCATTCATCTGTTTCCCCACCTTATAATATCTATCTATAATCGTCGGTACTTATTAATTTAATAGAGTGCTTGTCCTGTTTATTTTCATTCATTATTTTACCCTGGTGTATTTTGTTCTGTCGTATTTTGATCCGTTGTGTTTTGATCCGGTCCTAGAATGGGATCTGCTTCCGGCAAAACAACATCGTTTTGAGCTGGTTGGTTAACGGTTTGTTCTTCTCCGCCTGTTGCATTAGCAGGTTTCGCTGATTGCCCGATTCGTTTAACAAAATCTAATTTTTTATAGGTCGATTTGTTGACCAGTTCACGTCTGACTTCTTTACCATTTATATAAACAATACGATACGTTACTGTTTTATAACCTGTATGTCCTTCACTTTCGACAATTTTTTTACCATCTTTTAAGCTTTGGTCGACTATTGTTCTTGTTTCGTAAGGCGTCTTTTCCAAAACATTTGTCACAAGTTTAATTTGTTTGTTTTCAGTTTTTGTTCCATAGAGCTGTACTGTTATACCGCTCCCCTTCTGATATGCGACAACCCGAATGGGGTATTTTGTGCTATTGACAAAACGAAAATCCGTACTGCCATAAACAACAGTCGCGTCCTGCCCAAGCGGTGTGTAAGATACGGTAAATTGATGGCTGCGCCGCTCTAAAATTTTCAGGTCAGCCCTAAGTACAGCCATATATACCGTTGACGATACCTGGCAGATTCCGCCGCCCAACCCATCAACGATTTCTCCGTTTTCAAATACCTTTGCTTCTTTGAACCCTCGCTGCGGCGTGCGTTCACCAACCATCAAGTTATAGGAAAATTCGTCTCCGGGATTTAAGATTTTCCCATTTATATGGCTTGCCGCGAGCTTTACATTGCTTGTTCTGCTGTGAAGGCTCGGGTTTAAGTTTGTCGTTACGTCAGCAAGGACATCACAAAATAAGCTTTCCTGTAACTTTTCTGTCGTTATCTCAGGTTTTTTTACTTTAACGGGAATTTCGACTGTTGCTGCATTGCCGCGATTATTTAGGATTTGCTTTGCTTCATTTAGATCAATTTCAATTCCGTCTTTGTGCGGAAAAATGGTTTGCCCTCTTGGATCTTTTTTAAGGTCAAGCTTCGCATTTTGCGGTTCTGACTGGAGAGCTTTACAAATCGCCTCAAGATCGGGTTCCTGGACTTTCTTATAATCAGGTTCTATATTAAACTTAGAAAAATCCGCACTTTCAAATCGCTTAAGAATGGCATTATAAACCTCATCTTTGGAAAGAACTGCATTTTTATTGGCAAGATATAAAATCAGTTTATCATTCTTGACTTCATATTCTTTAGACTGGCTCTCTTTTATAAATGCGTTCACAATTTCAACGCTTTTCTTTTCAAGTGCCTGTTTATCCAAAGATAATATGTCGACCGAAGCTCCTGTGATATATGCTTTTAACACATTCGAAATTCTTTTTATATAGTTCCCCTGTCTGCCATATGCGTAGATCACGTCTGCTGCTTTTTCTGCATCGATATTTGCATGAACTTCTTCAGCAGAAACAGAATATTTTGTGTTTTGAATTGTAAACTCGACGCGTTTTCCCTTATATAACTGATCATTCACCTTGTTCAGTTCGTCAATTAAAGCCTTTCTATCCATTCTGGATACGTCTACCGTTCCTGCCCGAACACCGGGATATACGTTGTCGTAAGAATAAAGCGCCCATGAGGCACCGCCGGCAAAAAGTATAACGATTGCGGCAGCGACACAAACAGCCACCTTTACGGCGGCTCTCATCGGCTTTTTTTCTTCTAATCGTTTCGGCCCTTCTTGAGGTGAATGTTCGAAAATGCTGGGCATAGCAACCCTCTTCGCAATTTAATAAAATATGTTACGAGACCCATTTAATATTATATCCTATAGCTGGGATTTATTACAATTACGAAACGGAAACAACGTATTGTTAAATTATTCAAGGCCGCCCGGATATTTATTTGGCGGCCTTGAATGAAATGTTTATAGTGCTTTTTCTGAAATTTCTTTTTTAAGGCGTGTTAGGAACTCGTCAAATACCATTTCTTCCGTGTTTCCGTCTTTTCTGTTGCGTACCGCTAATTTCTTGCCCTCTTCTTCTTTATCTCCAAGCACCAACATATACGGCACTTTTTCAAGCTGGGCCTCGCGAATTTTATATCCGATCTTTTCGCTGCGGTCGTCAATCTCAACACGAATGTTTTGCTCTTTCAGTTTATTGCAAATTTTCTGCGCATATGCGTGATTTCGGTCGGTAATCGGCAAAATTTTTGCCTGAACCGGGGCAAGCCAAGCAGGAAGAGCTCCGGCATATTTTTCCAGCAGCAAAGCGAGTGTGCGTTCGTAACATCCCATAGAAGTACGATGAATAATATATGGATGCTTCTTAACGCCGTCCCGGTCGACATATTCCATGCCAAAACGTTCAGCAAGCATCAGATCCACCTGAATCGTGATAAGCGTATCTTCCTTGCCGTGAACATTCTTAATTTGAATATCCAGCTTTGGGCCATAGAACGCTGCTTCTCCGGCAGCTTCCTTGTAACTTAAACCCATATGGTCGAGGATCTTGCGCATTAAATACTGCGAGGAATTCCATTGCTGTGCTG
>JANZZB010000078.1 GCA_026419635.1 Clostridiales bacterium
TATGTAAAATACCTACAAGATCAAGCATATAGGGAACTCTCTTTTTGATTGTTCGCGGAGATGCACCAACCGCACGCATGGCAAAAGCCACATTTTCATATACACTTTTTTTCTCTATCAGCCGAAAATCTTGGAATACCACTCCTAATGTCCGTCTTAAATACGGAACTTCAGATGGCTTTATATTGCTGATATTATAATTGTTAACAACGACACGCCCTTCGGTTGGTTTTATCTCGGCTGTCAGCATTTTTGTAATAGTTGATTTCCCTGAACCTGAGGGTCCAACCAGAAACACAAATTCACCGTCATCTATTCGGAGCGTTAAATTGCTCAAGGCTTTCGTTCCGTTATCATAGGTTTTCTGAACATCAATAAGTCGAACCATCTGTCATTTCTGGCCTCCTTTATAATAATTTTCATATACATCATAACTGTGTTTTTATTTCAACACGTTAATATATCCGTCTTAAGCATTTTAAGACGGAATCATTTTCGTTAATTAGCTTTTGTTTTCTCTTGAGACAAGGTACTTTTTCACCATGAGCGCCACTTTGAATACAATTGCATGGTCGAATTCACGAAGATCCAGCCCCGTAATCTTCTTAATTTTTTCAAGCCTATACACCAATGTATTTCTGTGTACAAACAGTTTCCTCGAAGTTTCCGAAACATTTAAGCTGTTTTCAAAGAACTTTTGAATGGTAAACAGAGTCTCGTTGTCCAGAGAATCGATGGATTCTTTACGGAACACTTCGGATAAAAACATTTCACAAAGCGTTGTCGGCAATTGATAAATCAGTCTTCCGACTCCTAAATTTTCAAAACTGATGATTGACTTCTCGCTGTCGAACACTCTGCCGACATCAATCGCGACCTGTGCTTCCTTAAACGATTTTGCAATATCCTTTAGTTGCCCTACAACCGTTCCAATTCCTATAGCAGATGAAATCATTAACTCAGAATTTAATGCATCTTCAATCGATTTTGCAATTCGGTTCAGCTCTTTTGCATCAACGTTTGGACGGACTTCTTTAACAAGTACGATGTCCGTTTCATTAATATTAATAACAAAATCCTTTTGTTTATCCGGGTAAAGGTTCGCAATTACATCAATTGCGGCAATGTCTTGGTTGCTCATTTGACGTACAAAGAAAACGACTCTTGGAACATCACTGCCAAAATGGAGTTCGCGCGATTTAATGTAAATATCACCTGGCAAAATATTATCAAGAATAATATTTTTAATAAAAGTAAACTTATCATGCTTTTCATCATAAAGAGAGCGAATTGAACCAATTGCAACGGCTACGATCCCGCATATATTTTTAGCAACTTCATCATCGCCTTTGACGAAAACAGCATATTCAAAGCGAGATGACTGGCCCAAAACAGGTTTGTAAGTGAAATGATCACAAACGATCAAATTATTTGTGTAACTAAGCTCAGCTGCTACATCTTCTCTTATTTCACCAATTCTAGGCAACTCTGTACATGCAACTATGGTTCCAGTCGCGTCCATAACGCCAAAGGTTCGATCGACGGTGTCCTTCATTTGAAGTATCAGTCCCTGAAATAGACGAGCTGCCATAAAACCACCCTTTATACAAATTCTTTTTATAATAGTTCATTTTACTTCTTTTTGTGCAATTTTTCAACCCTGATTTAGTTTTAATGCATAATTTAATACTTTATACACAAATTAATCTGTTAATCAGACATAAACTTACAGCTAAAATCGACCTAGAAGCTGTTTACATATATCACGAATTTTTAAGCAGCTTTTCTTCGTCGCAAGATAGATATCTCCATTCGCCCGGCATCAGATTCTTATCCAACTCAATCGGGCCTATGGAAATTCTTTTTAACGTAAGCACTTTTTTCCCACAGCTGGCTATCATTCTTTTTACCTGATGATATTTTCCTTCTTTCAGGGTGACAAATGCTTCAGTATCTGTTATCAGCTCAAGCTTCGCAGGTTTGCAGTTTGCTCCGTCCGACAATGTAATCCCTTTAGAAAACGTTTCTACATCGTCCTGTGTCAGGATACCGTCCACTGTTATAAAATATACCTTGTCCACATGTTTTTTAGGCGACATAATGGTGTGCGCGAACGCTCCGTCATCAGTCAAAAGCAAAAACCCTTCCGAATCTTTATCCAGCCTTCCAACCGGAAACAATCCTCTTTTTTGAAGCTCTTCCGGAAGAAGAGATATGACTGTTTTATCCACCGCATCCTCTGTAGCAGAAAGAACTCCTATCGGCTTGTACATCATTACATAAATGTTCCGACGGTAACTTATGACTTCATTGTCTACTTTAATTTCGCAATTTTCCGGATCAAATTTTGATTCCGGCTTTTTGCATACGATACCGTTTACTTTTACCCTGCCGGCGGATATCATATTCCTGGCTATGCTTCTTGTCGCACTTCCAGAGTCAGAAATAATTTTATCAAGACGCATTTCCATTTTAACTCAATTCCTTACCATGTTATTATTACAGTCTTTTTTTTTTATAATCGCAGCAGATCGTTTTCTTGCCGTTTTTATTATAAGATATCTTGAAAAATCGCAAATTACTTTAAAGTCATTTTTTACGTTATAATGGATAGACTTTATCATAAGAACCATTTAGACACAAGAAAAAGCACGGACTCAATTGTCCGCGCATCAGCTTATCGAAAAAAGTATATCGGGGATTGTTAAGGGGTCGAGACCCTTTAACATGAGATTTGTCCGCAGACGGACATATGCCGCCCGGGGTTCCCCAACAAATCGTGATTTGTTAGGGTGGGGCAGAGGACACACTGGACAAAACCTGAAGGTTTTGTCCGCACCTGGGGAAGTACCGAGGGGGAAC
Source organism: Clostridiales bacterium (assembly GCA_026419635.1). Lineage (GTDB taxonomy): Bacteria > Bacillota > Clostridia > Oscillospirales > Butyricicoccaceae > UBA6114. The sequence goes on from JANZZB010000078.1 coordinate 2,863, forward strand.
TGGGTTCCCTCTCGAAAGGCTGTCGAGTTTTTCGACAGCCTCAAAAGCGCGGACTCAATTGTCCGCGCTTGATTGTCTCTTTATTCTTCTTTAAATAGTCCTTTTATCGTTTGCTTACCCTGTTCTGTTTTTGTCCCTCCCTGTTTTTCTGTAGTATCGGTATTTTGTTCATTTGTTTTTTCCGACTCCGATTTTACGGTCTTCTCTGATTTCGGCATTTCGAAACCATGCATAAATCCGTTAAGACTTAAACTGCAAATATCTCCGCCGATAATTTTGTCGTTATACACCAATAGATTTGCGCGCGCGTCTTTCTCTCCCGTGGGATAATTCAAAACCTTGTATGTATAAAGCATTACGGTTTTTCCCCGGTATTTTAATAAATCGCATCCTTGTTTTTTCTGAATATCGTTATACGAATTATAGACCTCGTCAAATTCATCCGGAAGCTGAACCTCGCACATTTCAATCGGCTGGTTTTCAACTTTCCACCCGTAATTTTCAAGGAACGTAACCTGCTCTTCCTTGCTTCCGGCTTTTTTGCTGATTGCCTGCTCCGCCATTGCCTTATCGCTTTTTTCATTGCCGGAAAGCAACCTTGTGGGACAAATACAAATAATAGCACTTATTAAGAGTGCAATAGCTAGAATCATAAGTATTAACTTTTTCTTATTAATCTTTGTTGTAAATATAAACATATACTATCCCTCCGTCATATACCTGGTTTAATATATTCGGGATAATAAAAAAAAAGAACAGCCTATACTCAGGCTGATCACAAAAGATATGATATATGACAATATAGGAAATAATAAAGCACCCGGATTCAAAAACGAATCCGGGTGTTTTTCTATAAGGTAGTTTTTTATCTATTAATACATATCCATTCCGCCGCCCATTCCCGGTGCAGGAGCAGCAGCAGCAGGTTCTTTCTTGTTTGCAACAAGAGACTCGGTTGTTAAAACCATAGAAGCAACCGATGCCGCATTTTCAAGAGCGGAACGGGTTACCTTGGTCGGATCGACGATACCTGCTTTGATCATGTCGCAGTAAGTCTCGTTATATGCATCAAAGCCATATCCGACTTTGTGGCTGTTTTTGATTTTTTCAAGAACGACAGAACCGTCAATTCCAGCGTTGATTGCAATCTGTTTCACAGACTCTTCAAGTGCTTTTGCAATAATTCTTACGCCGGTTTTTTCGTCTCCGTCAACCTTGGAAATAATCTTTTCAACCGAGGAAATTGCGTTGACATAAGCAACACCGCCACCAGATACAATGCCTTCTTCAACAGCAGCGCGGGTTGCGTTCAACGCATCTTCGATACGGAGTTTCTTCTCCTTCATTTCGGTCTCGGTAGCAGCGCCAACTTTAACTACAGCAACACCGCCGGAGAGCTTTGCAAGTCTTTCCTGAAGTTTTTCACGATCGAATTCGGAAGTAGATGTTTCGATCTGCGTTTTGATCTGGCTGATTCTTGCTTTAATTTCTTTGCTGTCGCCTGCGCCGTCAACAATAATTGTGTTTTCTTTCTGTACTTTAACCTGTTTTGCACGGCCAAGCTGTTCAATTGTCGCTGATTTAAGTTCAAATCCGAGTTCTTCAGATATGACTTCGCCGCCAGTTAAAATTGCGATGTCCTTCAGCATTTCTTTGCGGCGGTCGCCAAAGCCAGGGGCTTTCACAGCAACGCAAGTAAATGTTCCACGCAGTTTATTAACAAGAATGGTTGCAAGTGCTTCGCCTTCAACATCCTCAGCAATGATAATAAGCTTCTTGCCAGACTGTACAATTTGTTCAAGAACGGGTAGAATTTCCTGAATGTTTGAAATTTTCTTATCGGTAATCAGAATGTACGCGTCGTCGATAACCGCTTCCATTTTATCGCTGTCTGTAACTAAATATGGGGAGATATAGCCGCGGTCAAACTGCATTCCTTCAACAACTTCACAATAGGTTTCAGCTGTTTTAGACTCTTCAACAGTAATTACGCCATCAGACGAAACTTTCTCCATTGCATCAGCGATTAATTTACCAATGGTATCGTCTCCGGATGAAATAGCGGCAACTCTTGCGATGTCTTCGGAGCCAGTAATCTTATGAGAGTTTTGTTTAATCGCTTCAATCGCTGCATTAACAGCCTTTGCAATTCCTTTTCTCATAATCATCGGGTTTGCTCCGGCAGCAACATTCTTCATTCCTTCGCGGATAATAGCCTGCGCTAACAAAGTAGCAGTCGTTGTACCGTCACCGGCAACATCATTTGTCTTTGTTGCTACTTCTCTGACAAGCTGGGCGCCCATATTCTCAAAAGCATCCTCGAGCTCAACTTCTTTTGCAATGGTAACTCCGTCATTTGTAATAAGAGGAGCTCCGAATTTCTTATCAAGCACTACATTTCTGCCTTTAGGCCCGAGGGTCACTTTGACAGTATCGGCAAGTTTATTTACACCGCGCTCAAGTCCGCGTCTGGCATCTTCACCGAAAAGTATTTCTTTGGCCATTTTATATGCCTCCTTATTTATCTAAAATTATTCTACTACAGCAAGAATGTCGTTCTGACGAACAATTATATATTCTACACTGTCAATCTTAACTTCCGTACCGGAATATTTGCTTGTGATAACTTTGTCGCCTTTATTTACCTGCATTTTTACTTCTTTGCCGTCAACAATTCCTCCCGGGCCAACTGCAATTACTTCAGCAACCTGAGGCTTTTCTTTTGCGCTTCCGGTCAGTATGATTCCGCTCTTGGTGGTTTCTTCAGTTTCTACCATCTTAATAACGACCCTGTCGAGAAGGGGCTTTAAGTTCATTTTATATACCTCCCAATAAATTATTATCACATATACTTTAGCACTCTTTAGTCCCGAGTGCTAAAGTAATTATAGTGGATACGTTTGGAATTGGCAAATCATCTTTTGGTCAATTATAATCAAATTCCAATACTCGAATGCCGAAATTTCAATATAACTCAACAATGCTACTGATTTCTTTCGATTTCTGAATATTCCTCTGAATATTAAACAGTAAACTATGATTTAATCGCTTTTCTATTTCATGCCTTCATCTTTATTTATAATCCGGTTTTATTTCCAATCTTACTATATCTTTCCAACACAAATAATCAATATGCAAAATATCTGTAATTTTTGTAAATTCCGTTCAGAAAAACAACAGCCTGCGACAATTCGCCGGCTGTTGTTTGATAAGTACAGATCTGTTTATTCTTCTTCTTCCGTAGCAATAAGTTTTGCTTCTTCTATAATCTTTTGCTGCACGTTTGCAGGCGCTTCTTCATAGCGTTCAAATTGCAAATCGAAAGAGCCCCGCCCATGCGTCATCGATCTCAGATCGATTGCATAGGAATTGACTTCCGCCATCGGCACTTCCGCATCGATCATTTGAAGACCGTTATCGTCAGGCGACATTCCAAGCACTCTTCCGCGGCGTTTATTCAAATCTCCGATAACATCACCCATATAGCTGTCTGGAACGAAAACCTTTAAGTGTCCAACCGGCTCGAGGAGTACAGGGTTTGCCTGGGGTATGCCGGCTTTGTATGCAAGCTTTGCAGCCATTTTAAAGGATAGCTCATTCGAGTCGACATCGTGGTAGGAACCATCCACAAGAGTCGCCTTCAGCCCAACCATCGGATATCCGGCAAGGACTCCGCGCTGTAAAGATTCACGAATTCCTTTTTCAACAGCGGGATGAAAATTCTTTGGTACGCTACCGCCGAAAATCTTTTCTTCAAAAACAAAACGATCTTCCGCAATCGGTTCAAAATCCATTTTTACGTGTCCGTATTGACCATGTCCGCCTGATTGTTCTTTGTGTTTGCCTTCTATTAAAGTAACCTTTTTACGGATTTTTTCACGATAAGGCACACGCGGCTGGGAGAGTTCAACATCTACAGCGAATTTATTTTTTAATTTGGAGCAAAGTACATCAATATGAATATCCCCGGCTCCAGAAATAATCATTTGTTTTGTTTCGGTATTTTGTTCTGTTGAGAAGGAGGGATCTTCATCTTTTAAGCGTGTAAGCCCCGATGCAATTTTTTCCTCATTGCCTTTCACCTTGGGAGCAATTGACTGAGAATAGCAGGGTTTTGCAAAGTCAATGCCCTTCAGAGTTAAGAT
>JANZZB010000079.1 GCA_026419635.1 Clostridiales bacterium
GTAGGTGCGTTACTCATAAATACCCTCCTGAAAATAATATATGTTACTGGCAATCAGATATAATAAATCCCTGTCTCAATTGTGAGATAGGGATTTTAAGTTCAATGCCAGATACCATAAATCTTTGTAGCCATTAATTTCGACAAAACATTGTAAATGTTTACAATTTATTGCTTTTTCTATCAAAAAATGACTTTTTATATGCTAACATGTGAAATATTCTTTGTCAATGAAATTAATTTAAAATATAAAAATTAAGCTTCATCCGCTCTCTGGTATTCTAAAAATTGATATAAAATACCTTTATATTCGCGCAAGGGTGATTTTTTTACTATATTCCAAGATTCATTTTCGTCCAGATTCACCATTTGTTGTTCCGCTTGAAATGTGGCTCTCATTTTAGTTACGTATGCTACGTGACAGTATTTTATAAGCTGGCGGTAAATCGTTTCGCCTCCTATGACAAAAACGTCATCAGATGGGATATCAGCAAGCTTTGTAAAAAGTTCTTCTAATGAAAAACAAATTTCAATCCCATTTTTATTATAATTTTCATTTGTTGTCAGAACGATATTTCTTCTGTTATCAAGAGGTTGTCCTAAAGGCAAAGACTCAAAAGTTTTTCTTCCCATAATTACGGTTCTATGGAGCGTCGTTTCCCTGAAAAATTTCATATCTTCAGGAATCGGCATAAGTAGTCCGCCATTATTGCCGATTCCCCAGTCTTTATCAACGCTTACAATTAACTTCATTTTTTTATCCTGTCAAATAGTTTAATATCGTCCATATTACCATAGTCGCCCTTAAATTGATGAAATAATTCACTTACTATTTTATTGAATACTGGATGCTTAAAATCCGGTGCGATATCAACCAACGGAACCAGAACAAATCCTCTTTCCTGTATCCGGGGATGTGGAATGGTTAAGTCTTTTTCGTCTATTACTTGATTCCCATAAAACAAGACGTCAAGGTCTGCCGTCCTCGGACCCCATCTTATTGTCCGTTTACGATCCAAATCTCGTTCGATCCGCATACACAGGTTTAATATATCGTGAGCTGAAAGAGTTGTAATGATCTCTACAACGCAGTTTAAGAAATTTGGTTGCTCGGTATAGCCAACAGGCTTCGTTTCATAAACAGGGGAAACGCTTTTAAGATTTATCCCTTCTGTATGTTTCAACATTGAAATAGCATCGGTCAGATATTTCAGCCTGTCTCCCATATTAGACCCTAAGCCGATATATACTTTTTCATTTTTTTGTTCCATATATGTCCTCGCGTGCTCGCTCTATTTCAACCGCTACATATTTTAGATGTTTTCCCATTGGAGCCCATGGTTTTTTAAGTATTACTTTTACTTTTGAAGCAATCGGGTATTTTTCAAATATTTTTATAATGATGTTATATGCAGCTGTTTCAATCAGATCGAAATTTGATGAAGCCATTCCCTTCTCGATATCTCTGCAAACTTGTCCATAATGTATCGTTTTTAATATATCGTCTGTTTTTGCAGCATTTTCAAGATCAGCTTGAATTTCAACCGACACAAGAAACATCTGTCCCAATTCTTTTTCTTCCTTATGCACACCATGGTAAGCATACACTTCCAGATCCTGAATCATTATTTTATCCAATTTCTCTCACTATCCTATCCGTCATAACAGAAGCACGCCTGTTTTGTTTCACATCGTGAACGCGTATGATATCTACACCTTTCATAATTCCTAAAGTGTTTAACGCAATTGTCCCTTCCACTCTTTCATCTATAGGCAAGTTCAATGTCAGTCCGATAATCGATTTTCTTGAAATGCCTAGCAAAAGCGGGTAGTGAAATTCTTTGAACACTTCAAGACTTTGCATCACTTTTAGATTATGCTCATATGTTTTACTAAATCCGATACCCGGGTCTAAAATAATATTTTCGGTCTTTATTCCGCTTTTCAGTGCAATTTCGATACTTTCAGAAAGATCCCGTTTCATATCTTCAATCAAATTTTGATAATCTGCCGATTTCCTGTTATGCATAATACAAACCGGAATATCATATTGCGCGGCGACATGTGCCATATCCGGATCTGCTTTTAAGCCCCAAACATCGTTAACGAGCCCTGCGCCGGCTTTTATCGCAGCTTCCGCTGTTTTTGCATGATACGTATCTATCGAGATCGGAATACTGCAATGTTTTGATATTTCCAGAACAAGCGGGACAACCCTATTCATTTCCTCTGTTTCGTTGACCGGTTCCGATCCAGGACGGGTCGATTCTCCGCCGATATCAATGATATCCGCTCCATCAGAAACCATCGTCATTACATGTTTTACCGCATGATCTAAGTCCGAATATTTGCCTCCATCCGAAAAAGAGTCGGGTGTACGGTTTAATATCCCCATGATATAGGTTTTTTTGCCCCATTGAAATAGTTTATTATTTATTTTCATATCCATATTAGTTCTTAAATAAAGCCAAAACTTCACTTCTTGTTCTGGCGTCCGTTCTAAAAATCCCTCTCATAGCTGAAGTTACGGTTCTAGAACCCGGTTTTTTTACGCCTCGCATATTCATGCACATATGTTCCGCATCAACTACAACCCCTACACCCATAGGATCAAGAACATCCATAATGACATCTGCTATTTCACTTGTTAGACGCTCCTGCAGCTGCGGTCTTTTCGAGATGCAGTCGACAACCCTTGCAAGCTTGCTTAGTCCGGTAATTTTGCCGTTTCGGGGGATATATGCAACGTTTACTTTTCCGAAAAAAGGCAAGAAATGATGTTCGCACATAGAAAAAAAGGAGATGTCTTTCACTATAACCATTTCTTCGTGATCTGTATTAAAAAAAGTCTGCATATGTTCTCTGGGGTCTTCCTGTATACCTGAAAAGATCTCCATATACATCTTTGCCACTCGATCCGGAGTATCTGCAAGACCTTCCCGATCAACATCTTCACCGATTGCTTCGATCATCATTTTCATTGCCGTTCGAATTTTATCCTGGTCGATCATTCTTCTTCTCCTTTTTTGCGGGTTTATCAGGTATTCATGTTGATTGAACAGTATCTAATTACAGAATTTCTCCGTGCTTTTCATACGATTTTATATCTGTAATTGAATTTTCTTCATCAACAAATACAACTTTTGGTGTAAACTCCGGTATCTCTTTTTCGTCCATTTGGCCAAACGCCATGATAATCACTTTATCTCCCAAATGTACAAGACGGGCTGCCGCACCATTTAAACAAATATCTTTCTTCCCTCGGGGTCCCTTAATAACATACGTTTGAAAACGGCTGCCATTATTAATGTCCATAACATAAACCATTTCATATTCATAAAGTCCGGCGGCATCCATTAACTCTTCGTCAATTGTTATACTTCCGACATAATCAATATTTGCCTGCGTAACAACCGCTCTGTGTATTTTTGATTTTAGTATTGTAATATTCATCATATCATACCTTACTATAAAAATGTTCAAAAGTCTTGTTTTCTAAGGTAAACAGCTGTACAGATACATTGATTTAATAAATTTATTGCTTTTCATGACCTATTGATCGAATCAAATTGACCATTTCGATTGCACCTAATGCGCAATCGTAGCCTTTATTTCCTGCTTTTGTTCCCGCTCGTTCGATAGCCTGTTCAATATTTTCTGTTGTTACAACTCCAAACATAACAGGGACTCCGGTACTTAATGAAACGCTGGCGATTCCTTTCGACACCTCATTGCAGACATAATCATAATGAGAGGTGGAACCGCGAATGACCGCCCCAAGACAAATGACCGCGTCGTACATCCCGCTTTTCGCCATTTTCGATGCAATAAGCGGAATTTCAAATGCACCCGGCACCCACGCCACTTCAATATCGCTTTCCTCAACATTATGACGGCTAAGACCATCCAAAGCACCTGAAAGCAGCTTTGAAACGATAAATTCGTTGAACCTAGCGGCAACAATTCCTATTTTTATTTTTTCAGAAACCAATTTTCCTTCGTAAACTTTCATTTTAGTATTCCCCTTTTTGATTAATAGTTTAATAAATGTCCCATTTTTTCTTGTTTTGTTTTTAGATAAAATATGTCATTCTCATTTTCTTTTATTTGAATAGGGACCCGCTCAGATATTTCAAGTCCAAAATCAGAAATCTCATACACTTTTTGCGGATTGTTCGTTAAGAGCCTTAACGTCTTTGCTCCTAGATCTCTTAAAATTTGCACCCCGATATAATACTCCCTAAGATCTTCTGCAAAACCAAGAGCAATATTGGCATCAACCGTATCCATACCGCCGTCTTGCAGTTCGTACGCTCTGAGTTTGTTGATTAATCCGATCCCACGTCCCTCCTGACGCATATACAGGAGAATGCCTCTGCCTTCTTTTTCTATTTGTGTCATAGCCGTTGCAAACTGTTCGCCGCAATCACAGCGGGAAGAACCGAAAGCGTCGCCAGTCAGACATTCTGAATGAACTCGGCACAAAAGGTTGCAACCATTTCCAATCTCACCTTTGACAAGTGCGACATGGTGTTCTCCATTAAGCGTGTTTATGTAGCCATAAGCCTTAAAATCACCGTATTTTGTAGGCATATTAGCTATTGCTACCCGGCGCACCAATTTATCATACTTCTTTCGATAATCCTGAAGTGCTTTTATAGTAATAAACGGAAGTTTATGTTTCTTGGCAAATTCGATCAGTTCAGGTTTTCGCATCATTTTCCCGTCATCATTCATGATTTCACAACACAAACCGCATTCTTTAAGACCTGCTAAACGCATCAGATCTACTGTGGCTTCTGTATGCCCGCTTCGCTCGAGTACCCCATTCTTTTTTGCAAGAAGAGGAAACATATGACCTGGTCTGCGGAAATCTTCCGGCTTTACATTATCCATAACGCATTTAATTGCAGTGCAGGACCGCTCTGCTGCTGAAATTCCTGTTGTAGTATCCACATGATCGATTGAGACGGTAAACGCCGTTTCATGATTATCTGTATTTTGGCCGACCATTTGAGGAATACAAAGCTTTTTTACTAAGTTTTCTGTCATTGGCATACAAATCAGACCTTTGCCGTAAGTCGCCATAAAATTTACATTTTCCGTTGTTGCAAATTGCGCTGCACAGATTAAATCTCCCTCATTTTCTCTATCTTCATTGTCCGTTACAAGGATGATTTTTCCGTTTTTTAATGACTCCAATGCCTCGTCAATGGTGTTTAGCTTATACATACATTTCACTCTCCTAAATTAAAAGCCGGCATTTATCAGAAATTCTTCTGTAATTTTGCTTTTTTGTCTTTCATCAATCTTCCTAAAACTTAAAAACTTTTCAATATATTTTCCTACCATGTCATTTTCGATATTAACAGTGCTAAAATCCTTTTTATCGAGTAATGTAGTCACATTTCCCGTGTGCGGAATGATAGATACTGCAAAATCACATTCCGTTACCCTTGCAACCGTTAGGCTGATTCCGTCAATTGCGACAGAACCTTTTTCAACGATATACTTTAATATGTTCCGATCGGCGGATATCGTGACCCAAACCGCGTTGCCGTCACGTTCAGTCTTGATAATCCGTCCCGTGCCGTCAATATGGCCTGATACAATATGTCCTCCAAACCGATCATTTGCCCTCATCGCTCGTTCGAGATTCACTTTCCATCCTGGTTGAAGTTCACTTAAATTGCTCCGGTTTAATGTTTCATTCATTACATCGGCAATAAATATATTCCCATCAAACTCTGCCACTGTGAGGCAAACTCCGTTTACCGCCACACTGTCTCCCAACTTTAGAGCATCAAAAACTTTATTTCCTTTAATAGATAGTCTTGTATAATTGGGGATTTTTCTGACAGACATGATAAACCCGATTTCTTCAACAATTCCCGTAAACATCGCCACACCTCATTTCAACGAATACTCCAGTAAAATATCATCACCGAGCAATGTGATTTCCCTGTTAAATAAACGAAAAGCATCAACAGGATCATTTACACCTGCACCGCCTATTGCTGATTTTGCATGAATACCACCAAAGATTTTCGGCGCAATATATGCCTGCACCTTATTTACAATACCGCTTTCCAGTGCAGAGGCGTTGAGAGTGGCTCCACCTTCAAGTAAAATACTGTCAATTTTTCTTTCTCCTAAAATAACCATTAATTCCTGCAAATCAATTTGCCCGTTTTTTGTGGAAACATTGATCATTTGAATTCCTCTTTCTTCAAGGGCTTTTGTTTTTTCACAATAAGAAACCGCAGTTGCTATAAATGTAGGAACACTTTCAGCTGTCTGAACGATTTTTGAATCCATAGGGATACGCAGATTTGTATCGCAGATAATACGCGAAGGATTTTTACAGCCGGGTAATCGGCAAGTTAAAAGTGGGTCATCGGCAATGACAGTCCCGACGCCGACCATGATACCGGTATAACGATGACGCAAGCGGTGGGTGTGTTCCCTTGCAATTTCACCTGTTATCCATCTGGATTTTCCCGTAGATGTGGCTATTTTCCCGTCGACCGTCATCGCATATTTTAAAACTACAAATGGTTTTTTGTTATTTATATAATGGAAGAACACTTCATTTATCTTAAGGCACTCTTGTTCAAGTACTCCGTAAACCACTTTAATACCGTTCTGTTTCAATATTTCCATCCCTTTTCCGTCTACCAGGGAATTTGAATCCTTGCAGCCGATAACAACTGTTTTAATGCCACTTTCAATAATTGCATCCGCGCAGGGAGGTGTTTTTCCAAAATGGCAGCAGGGCTCGAGTGTAACATACAAAGTAGCCCCCGCCGGATGTTGAGTACAATCAGCTAAAGCATTTCTCTCAGCATGTAGTCCGCCGTATTTTTTATGATAGCCTTTGCCTATGATTTCACTATTTTTCACAATAACTGCTCCAACCATTGGGTTCGGATTTACCCATCCGCAGCCCTGTCTCTTATACACATCT
>JANZZB010000080.1 GCA_026419635.1 Clostridiales bacterium
AGTACTTCCTGACGGCGTAATGGGTGAACTGGTATTTACATGTATAACCAAAGAAGCCCTTCCGCTTATCCGCTACCGTACGCGCGATATTGCAAGCATAACACATGAAACCTGTGCATGTGGAAGGACCCTTGCACGTATGCACAAGCCTGCCGGTCGTACAGATGATATGCTGATTATTAGAGGAATCAATGTGTTCCCGTCTCAGGTGGAAAGCGTCCTTCTTGAAATCGAAGAAGCGGCTCCCCATTATATGCTGATTGTTGATCGTTTCGACAACTTAGATACGCTTGAAATCATTGTCGAAATGAACGAAGCGAATTTTTCTGATGAAGTGAAACATATTGCTGCCCTTGAAAACAGGATTAAGAAAGCGATCGAAAGCACACTTAATATAGCTGCAAAAATCCGTATGGTTGAACCAAAAACCATTGAACGCAGCGAGGGGAAAGCGAAAAGGGTCATTGATAAAAGAAATTTAAAATAATTGTAACAACCCCAAAAATTTGGTAGAGTATAGTTAGCCGAGTTCTTAATTACAAACTAAGGGGGAACATATATGCTTATTAAGCAAATATCGGTTTTTATTGAAAACAAGCCCGGAAGACTTGCCGAAATTACCGATGTTCTAGCGAATGCCGGCGTGGATATTAGGGCGTTCTCCATTGCGGATACAACCGATTTCGGTATCCTCAGGTTAATTGTAAACGACCCGGAAAAGGCGCTTGCTGCCTTAAAAGAAAACATGATGACAGTCTCTGTCACAAAAGTAATTGGAGTGAAACTTCAAGACAAGCCGGGCGCTTTAAACGGAGTCCTTCATACATTGTTTGACAAAGGAATCAGCGTAGAATACGCATATGCATTTATTACCCGTGCGAAAGATGATGCGTATGTTATCCTGCGTGTTGAGAATAATGAAGAAGCAACAAAAATCCTTGAAGATGCCGGAGTTTTGCTCCTTGATCCTTCGGAGGTTTATTCAATCTGATGAGTTTATCTGGTATTTCTGAACGGCTGCTCGCCCTCGGTCAAAAAGCCGAGGGCGAAGCTGATTTTATTTTTAGGGAACATAGCCGAATTGCTATGTTAAATACGGAAAAAGTCCTGAACGCTTTTCAAAAACATCGAGTATCTGAGTCGTATTTTGCTGGCACGACCGGCTATGGATATTCCGATCAGGGACGTGACAAACTCGATGAAATTTACGCAGACGTTTTTGGCGGGGAAGCAGGTCTTGTTCGGCTTTCGTTTGTAAATGGCACCCATGCAATTGCATGTGCGATTTTTTCTTCACTTAAAAAGGGAGACGTTCTTTTGTCCGCAACCGGTCCGCTATATGATACTCTCAAAACAGTTGTGGGTCAGAATGAAGAAAAACGCGGGACTTTTTACGATTATGGAATTGGTTACCGTGAAGTTCCGATGCTTTCGGTCGGGCTCCCCGACCTTCCGGCTATTGAAGCGGCGGCATCCAACAAAGATGTAAAGACCGTGTTTATTCAACGTTCTCGCGGATATTCCGACAGAAAAGCGTTATCCTGTGCTATGATAAAAGAGATCATTGATATTGTAAAAAAAGTCAATCCGCACGCCTGTATTTTAGTAGATAACTGTTATGGGGAATTTGTGGAGGAAATCGAGCCGTGTAATATCGGAGCGGATCTCATTGCTGGGTCTTTAATTAAGAATCCGGGCGGTGGAATCGCACCTTCGGGAGGCTATGTCGTCGGCAGAAAAGATCTTGTAGAAGCAGCGGCCTATCGCCTTACAGTACCCGGTATCGGAGGGGAATGCGGCGCGACATTGGGGAACAACCGGCTTTTGTATCAGGGCCTTTTTATGGCACCGCATATTGTTCTGCAAGCGATAAAGACTGCGGTTTTTTGCGCATATGTAATGGAAGATCTGGGATTCTCCGTTTCGCCATCTTATAAAGAAAAACGGTATGATATTATCCAAACAATCCGTTTCGGTAAGGAAGAACCGCTTCTTCAATTCTGTAAAGGTATTCAAATGAGTTCTCCGGTTGATTCATTTGCTAGTCCGGAGCCGTGGGATATGCCGGGTTATGATTGCAAGGTTATTATGGCTGCCGGTACATTTATTCAAGGCGCTTCAATCGAACTTTCCTGCGACGCACCAATGAGGGAGCCGTATCTTGCCTATTTACAGGGTGGGTTGACGTTTGAATCCGGTAAACTCGGAATATTGAAGGCCGCTCAAAAAATCAGCGAACTAAAATAATAAAAACGGCTTATCATAAGCCGTTTTTTATTTGCGTAAGGAAGCGTTGGTATCCTCTGTTTTTGTGCTCTTCTCATTTATTTATGCATAGCATGATTTATTGTTTTTCCACATCGGTTAGCCAACGTTCTTCAAAGACCATAGGTGAATAGTTCTCGATATAATTGATGCAGTCAGCCACATCGTCGGTAACATAATACAAATCACAACAAATGCTCTTTGCGAATTGTTGGTGTATCACGGTTTCAAACTGCTCCAGTAAATGGTTAAAAAATCCGTTTATATTTAATATGACAATCGGCTTATTATGGTATCTGAGTTGTTTTAATGTGATGATCTCCAAAATTTCCTCGAGCGTGCCATAGCCGCCTGGCAGTGCAATAAAGGCATCGGATCTATGATCCATCTTAGCTTTGCGTTCACGCATACCTTTTGTGACAACAAGCTCATCACAATTTTCATAGACAACTCCCTTAAGATTCAGAGCTTCGGGAATGACCCCGATCACTTTGCCGTTATTTTGGTGAACCGCTCGGGCGCAAGCACCCATCAGTCCTGTATGACCTCCGCCAAAGAGAAGGAGGTCTTCTCGCTCGGCGATTTCTCTTCCAAGTTTTGATGCGGCATCAAAATAAATATTATCAATCGTATTGCTCGATGAACTGAATACGCAAATTACTTTGTTCATATATCATTTCTCCCGTTAAAGTTAGTCGTATTGCGCGGCGATCTTCCGATGACGTCGCAACTGTCCGCAGCCGCCCCTGATATCGCCGCCGAAGTTATGGAAGATTTCGCAGTCGATTTCTTCCTTTATTTTATCGTAAAAGTTTCGAATCTCAAGAGTTCCGGACGGCGTCAGGTCATCCATGTGATTGTCATTATACTGAGAGAGGATCAGTTTTAAGGGTTTGCCTTTTAAAAGCTCAATCAACCTTAAGACATCCGCCTCCGAATCATTGAAGCCTTTCAGAAGCATATATCGGATTCGTACCTTATTAGATTGTGAATTGGCAAAGTCGATTGCCGCTCTGATCAATTCCTCAATTCCATATTTTGAATTAAAGGGAATTAATTTTCGCCGCTGGTCATTCGTAGTCGCATGGATCGAAATATTTATGCGCATGTGGGTATCTGTGTTTTTAAGGCAGTCAATAAACTCGTAGATTTTTGGGACGACCCCAACCGTCGCAAGTTCAAAGTCCCTAATTCCGAACTGCGATTGAATCTTAAAAACAGCATCTCTGACATTGTAAAAATTGAGAAGAGGCTCTCCCATGCCTGCAAATACGACGGCGTCAATGGGAATAAGTCCTGATTTGAGCCTATACTGATTGCAGAGTACAACCTGCTCAAGAATTTCGTCAGCAGTTAAATTCCGAATAAAACCCTGTTCTCCGGTTGCACAGAATTTACACCCGATATTACAGCCGACCTGTGAGGAGACGCACACAGTGGAGTGGTAGGTAAGCACCATGGCTTCATCGTGCATATACAGTGTTTCAATCGTATTTCCGTCATCTAACTTTAATAGATACTTTATTGAATGATCTTCACTTCTGAGTTCCTTTAGGATTTTCATAGTATGCCTCCCAAATTCTTGTTTAAAAACAAAAAATCCCCGAGCTTATTCGCTCAAGGATTTTACCATAGTCCTCTGATCTCTTATTTACCGGAATAAGAGAGAAATCTCAATCAGGCAGGTCTCCTGGCTAACGGATCATTGCTATTCTCTCCTTCCCAGTATAAAACCAGTGGATTATGAGAACTACTCCCCGTATACAGTGGCGGGACCGCTCGGTCATTGTTTCCGATTCCCTATTATCCCCCAAGAGGGGGCACCTGATTGGTATTCAATTAATAAAATTAACTTAAAGTTGAATCGCAGTATAAAAAAATGAACTTGTAAATGGTATTTTGATTATACATAATTCAAACGAGGTATGTCAAGACGGTTTGTCTAAGGTTTGTTTGAAGACGGATTAAACTTTCTTTTTTTATATAATTATGGTAAAATACTAAAATATCAGACGCATTGCTTTGAAAAATGTGGAGGATGGATGCATGATCGTTATGGGCATTGATCCCGGATATGCGACGGTTGGTTTTGGAGCCGTTTCATACGACAGGGGCAAATTTTCCGTTCTTGAATACGGAGCTGTCAAAACGGATCCTGCTCTTCCGTTTCCTAAAAGGCTTTTTGAAATTCATCAGGATATCCTTTCCTTAATCGACCATTTCAAGCCCGATGCGATTGCTGTTGAAGAGCTTTTCTTTAACACAAATGTAAAAACGGCGATCGAAGTAGGACATGCAAGAGGTGTGATCGTCCTGGCAATTACAGAAAAAGGATATCCGCTTTTTGAATATACACCGTTACAGGTAAAGCAATCGGTTGTTGGCTACGGACGGGCTGAAAAGCGTCAGGTTATGGAAATGACAAAGGTTCTTTTAGGCCTTTCTAAAATTCCTAAGCCGGATGACGCGGCTGATGCACTCGCAATCGCCGTCTGCCATGCGCACACTGCGATGTCACGCCTGAATGGATAGGAGAGAAGACGGAATGTTTTATTACGTTAAAGGAACAGTAACACATATTGAACAAAACCTTGCCGTCATTGATTGCGCAGGTGTCGGTTATGCTTGTATAACTTCGCAGAACACGCTTGCATCTCTTAAGTTCGGAGAGCAGACTACGTTATATACATATTTACATGTTAGAGAAGATATTTTTGATTTATATGGTTTTTACGATCTTGAAGAATGCTCCTGCTTTAAACTTCTGCTAAGTATATCCGGTGTCGGGCCAAAAGCGGCAGTCGCAATTTTGTCTGCGCTGACTCCACAAAAACTTGCGCTCGCTGTCGTCTCAGAAGACGAAAAAGCGCTTACTGCAGCTCAGGGAATCGGGAAAAAACTTGCACAGAGAATCCTGCTTGAACTCAAGGACAAAATGGAAAAAGAACAGTTAGGAACAAAAAGCAGCGGAATAATTACGAAAAATGATGAAATGCCTGC
Source organism: Clostridiales bacterium (assembly GCA_026419635.1). GTDB lineage: Bacteria > Bacillota > Clostridia > Oscillospirales > Butyricicoccaceae > UBA6114. The sequence continues at coordinate 5,266 of JANZZB010000080.1, forward strand.
AGGTGAAGATAAAAAGATCATGGAAGCGCTAGAAGCACTCGCGGTACTAGGTTACAGTAAATCGGAAGCAATGCGCGTTTTTGCAAAGCTGGATGCAAAAACGCTTTCACTGGAAGAAATGGTACGCCTCGCATTAAAAAGCCTTGTCAGATAGGAATGGAGCCAGACAATGAGCATTGAATTTGAAGACGGCAATAATGAGCGGATTGTAACAACGACTAGGACTAAAGATGACGATAATGAAAATTCATTACGCCCAAGATGTCTTTCTGAGTATGTGGGTCAGGAAAAGGCAAAAGAAAATCTGTCTGTGTTTATCGGGGCTGCAAGAATGCGAAAGGAACCGCTGGATCACGTTCTTCTTTACGGACCACCGGGACTCGGAAAAACAACGCTTGCAGGAATCATATCGAACGAAATGGGCGTAAATATCCGAATTACATCCGGGCCTGCAATTGAAAAAGCGGGAGATTTAGCAGCGCTATTAACCAATCTGAATGAAAATGATATTCTTTTTATCGATGAAATTCATAGACTAAATCGTAGCGTTGAAGAAGTTTTATATCCGGCTATGGAAGATTATGCTCTCGATATTATCATTGGAAAAGGTCCGTCGGCCCGATCTATACGGCTGGATCTTCCGAAGTTTACGCTGATTGGGGCGACAACGAGAGCAGGGCAGCTGACATCGCCGCTTCGCGATCGCTTTGGTGTAATGCTTCGTCTTGAGATGTATTCTACAGAAGAACTATTAAAAATCGTATACCGAAGCGCAAATATTCTATCGATCCCAATCGATATGGATGGTGCGCGTGAAATTGCAATGCGCTCGCGGGGTACGCCGAGAATCGCCAACCGATTGTTAAAAAGAGTCCGGGATTTTGCGCAAGTCAAGGCAGACGGAAAAATTACAAAAGAAGTTGCGGACAGAGCGCTTTTATCGCTCGAAATTGATAAATTAGGGTTGGATTCAATTGACCGAAGAATGCTTTCAAGCATTATTAAAAATTTTGCAGGCGGACCGGTAGGACTTGATACGTTATCGGCGGTCATTGGGGAGGAATCGGTGACTCTTGAGGACGTCTATGAACCGTATCTGTTACAGATCGGATTTTTAAACCGGACTCCGCGCGGGAGATGCGCGACTTTTTCGGCGTATGAACATTTGCATATTACCCCTCCCGAAAACACGGGATTTGTGCAACAGAAGCTTGAGGCGGAATAAGTAATACTTTTTTTGGAGAGTGGTACCTTGGGTAAATTATTCGGAACAGACGGAATACGTGGCCGTGCCAATATTGAACTGGATCCAATGCTCGCTTTCAGGGCGGGCCAAGCCGCGGCACATGTTTTGACTTCTAAAAATGGACATAAAACAAAAATATTAATCGGAAAAGATACCCGCATTTCATCCGATATGTTGGAAGCTGCTTTAACGGCCGGTATTTGTTCTATGGGAGCCGATGTAGAACTGTTAGGTGTTATTACGACACCAGCTGTAGCCTATATGACGGTGAAACATCATGCGGATGCCGGAATCGTCATATCCGCGTCGCATAACCCATACGAACACAACGGAATTAAAATGTTTGGGGCTAAGGGATATAAACTCAATGATGAACTCGAAGCAAAGATTGAAGAATTGATACTTGAACCTTCCAAGATGCAGTATAAAACGCATCAAGAAATCGGAAGAGTCGTGCGAAATGAAGGAG
>JANZZB010000081.1 GCA_026419635.1 Clostridiales bacterium
GACGAAAAAACCGCTTATCATTTCCCGCGCAGATGAACAAGCGGTAACAATAAAAAATCTAAGCGCGGAGAAATGGCGGTCAACCCGAAACATGTTCGGATTGACAAGATGTCCCCACTGCCTCGCTGCCTCAGGTGGCAACGGCAGGGGATGACGAAAAAACCGCTTATCATTTCCCGCGCAAATGAACAAGCGGTTAAAATACAAAAATAAAGCGCGGAGAAATGGCGGTCAACCCGAAACATGTTCGGATTGACAAGATGTCCCCACTGCCTCGCTGCCTCGGGCGGCAACCGGCAGGGGATGACGAAAAAACCGCTTATCATTTCCCGCGCAGATGAACAAGCGGTTACAATACAAAATCTAAGCGCGGAGAAATGGCGGTTTTATATGAAAAAAGTTTGTGCATTTTTGATGGCAGTGTTAATTTTTGGCGCGTGCACAGCTCAGGCTTTGCCGGCGATGCCGGAAGTATCGGCGCCCTGTGCAGTACTTGCCGATATAAACGGCAACATTTTGCTTGAAAAAAACTCTCATGAAAAGCGTCCTCCCGCAAGTGTTACAAAAATTATGACGATGCTTTTAACAATGGAAGCAATTGAATCCGGGGAATTAAAATATGATGATCTTCTTACGGTTAGTGAGCATGCTGCGTCAATGGGCGGTACGCAAGTCTATCTTGAGCCGGGAGAAAAAATGAGTGTCCGCGATCTGCTTAAATCTGTTGCAGTATCTTCGGCTAATGACGCTTGTGTCGTGCTGGGAGAGCGTCTTGCCGGAAGCGAGGACTCGTTCGTTTCTTTAATGAACAAACGGGCAAAAGAGCTGGGAATGAACGATACGAATTTTGTAAATTGCAATGGACTTCATGCGGATGGTCATATTACAAGTGCTCATGATATCGCTTTAATGTCAGCTGAACTGATGAAACATGAAGATATTAAACAATTTACAACAATATGGATGGACACAATAAGAAATGGCGAATTTACACTTTCCAATACAAATAAGCTAATTAAATTCTACCCTGGTGCAACTGGTTTAAAGACCGGTTTTACAACGGAGTCAATGTATTGCATTTCTGCAACGGCTGAGCGAAACGGAATTTCCTTTATTGCAGTTATTATGGGCGCGGAAACGATTGCAAAACGCTCAGCGGATGCATCAGCTTTACTAAACTATGGTTTTGCAAATTATACGAAAGTTAGTCTGATGCCAAACTCTGAGAAACTATCTCCGATCCCGGTTAATATGGGGAAAAAGCAATCCGTTGATATCACACTTAAGTCTGATTCGGATATGCTTGTTGACAAGACAATCGTCAAAAACATGGAACGGCAAATCGCAGTCGAGGAAAGTCTGAATGCACCGGTTCAAAAAGGGCAGAAAGTGGGTACACTTACTCTTAAATCGGGAGATAAGGTCATTCTTGAATCCGATATTATTGCTTGTGAATCTATTGAAAGAAAGAGCTTTTTTGATGTTTTTTGGACTTGTCTGCGTGCCATGCTTATGAAACCAGAAAATAAATAATTGCGATACCAAGCTGGTTGGATGTGTATGCGTGTCTTGCTGCCTAGCGGTTTTTGTGCTACACTCTGCTGTAGCACGTATAATTTGTTAATTTTAGATGAGACAAGAAAGCAAACGGAGGATAAAAATGTCGGTTACAATAAGCTTAAAAAACGCGGAGAGCTTTTTTTCAAAAACCGTATATGAGCAAATGTCCAAAAAAGCTCTGGAATCTTATCGTAAATTGATTAATAAAACGGGAATAGGTTCGGAATATACGGGCTGGGTCAATCTGCCCAATGAGCTTAAAGACAAAGAATTGGATGCGATTAAAGTGACGGCAGATGAAATTAAAAGCATGTCTAGTGTACTTGTTGTAGTCGGGATCGGAGGGTCTTACCTTGGCGCCCGGGCAGCGCTTGAATTTTTAAAACCCGTACTTTGCGGGCGCTGTAAACAAGACGTTGAAGTCCTTTTTGCCGGTAACAATCTAAGCTCGGATTATTTATCCGAGTTACTTAACAATATTAAAGATAAAGATTTTTCTATCAATGTCATATCTAAATCGGGAACGACAACAGAGTCTGCTGTTGCTTTCCGTATATTTAAAAATCTTCTTTATAAAAAATATGGGGAAGAGGAAGGCCGAAAAAGAATTGTTGTTACAACCGATGAAAAAAATGGTCCTTTAACAAAGTTCGCTGAAAAATCGGGATACAGGCGTTTCTTTATTCCGTCTTCCGTCGGCGGACGATATTCCGTCCTATCGGCTGTGGGCCTTTTGCCGATGGCTGTTTCTGGTATTGATATCCGCGAAGTGGTTAAGGGTGCAAAGGATGCCTTGGGAGCTCTTCATATAGAAGATATCAGAAATAATGCAGCGATACTTTATGCCATAGCGCGCAATTCATTATATTATTCCGGCAAAACGACCGAAATCTTTGGATCTTTTGAACCGCATACAATTTTCTTTGCCGAATGGTGGAAGCAGCTTTTTGGGGAAAGCGAAGGAAAAGAGTATGGAGGAATATTTCCGGCATCCGTTACATTGACTGCCGATTTGCATTCAATGGGTCAATATATCCAGGAGGGGAAACGAAATATATTTGAAACACTGGTGGAAATTGCTGCTCCGGAAAATGAAATGATCATTCCTTTTGAAAAAGATGATTTTGACGGACTTAATTATCTGGCGGAATCAAAACTTTCTTATATTAACCTTCAGGCGATGCAGGCCGTCTCCATTGCTCATTTAGACGGAGGCGTTCCGATCATAAAATTGTCCATGCCGCGCGCGGATGAATACCATTTTGGCTATCTCGTATATTTCTTTGAATTTGCTTGTGGAATATCCGGTTATATGCAGGATGTCAATCCTTTTAATCAACCGGGAGTCGAAGATTACAAAATAAATATGTTTGCACTGCTTGGGAAAAAAGGCTATGAAGAAAAAGCAAACGAATTAAAAAACAGATTTTATTAAAATTCACATTTTATTAATTGAAACTCGTCCTATTTTATGTTAAGCTTTACTAAATCTCAGATATGAAGGAGGAGATTCATTTGGTTAAGGTTATCGCGGGTAAGCAGGGGGCCGGAAAGACAAAGCAATTAATAGACCTTGTGCATCAGGTTGTTGAGAACGAACAGGGTTTGGTTGTATGCATTGAAAACGGACAAAAGCTCAGGTTTGATATTAATCATGGAGCCAGATTAGTCGATATTTCCGCATATCCCGTAAAAAGCTTTGAGGCACTTTTGGGATTTCTGGGAGGGCTATGCGCCGCGAATTTTGACATTAGTCAAATTTTTATTAATAGTCTTTACAGGGTGGCTGGATCGAGTGACGGTCAAGCTGCGGCAGAGTTCCTGGAAAAGCTGGATGCTTATTCTGCGGTTAATAAAGTTGATTTTACAATGACGGTAAGCATAGAAATGGAAGATGCACCGGAAGAAATGAAAAAATACTTTTTTTAATAAGTTAGTACATAAAATAAAAAATCCGACTTAAAGTCGGATTTTTTATTTTAACAGAAGGCTATCTTCAAAAAAGAGTTCTATTTTATGGTTTTTTTGTCAATAAAAACACCAAGGCATTGCCTTGGCGTTAAAACTACAAAAAAATATTGACATGTAGACAAAAAAATGGTATAATTCCATACTGTTTCAATTTGTAAAGATTAGACCCATTTTGTGTTTCTAATTCTAGCATTTTCATTACAAATTAGCAACAGAAAAATCAATAAAAATAACCACTGCCCCGGGTGTATCAACCGGAAATAATCCATAAAGTTTTAGTGCAAAAAACGAAAACGGAGTTGATTAAAGCATGGTCAAGGACGTGCACTGCGGAAAAACTGTGCGCAAAAGTTACGCAAAGATCGATGAAGTCTTGGATATGCCGAATCTGATCGAAGTCCAGAAGGAATCGTACCAATGGTTTGTAAGGGAAGGTTTGCAGGATGTATTTCGCGATGTCGGAGCGATTGCCGACTATACCGGAAATCTTGAACTTACCTTTATAGATTATGTTATCGAAAAAACCCCAAAATATACAGTCGAGGAATGCAAAGAACGTGATGCAACCTATGCCGCTCCTTTAAAAGTGCGCATGAGACTCAGAAATAAGGAAACCGAGGAAATCAAAGAACAGGAAATCTTTATGGGAGATTTCCCGTTAATGACGGATTCCGGAACGTTTGTAATAAACGGAGCCGAGCGTGTTATTGTATCACAAATTGTTCGTTCACCGGGCATGTATTATGGAATGGACACGGACAAGTCGGATAAGCCGGTTTTTTCAGCAACCGTCATCCCTTACCGTGGCGCCTGGCTTGAGTACGAAACGGACGGCAACGATATATTTTATATCAGGATCGATAAAAACAGAAAATTACCGGTAACCTCGTTTATACGCGCCTTGGGTATCGAAACAAATGCACAGATAAAAGAACTTTTTGGTGATGACGAACGTATCGTTGCAACACTTGACAAGGATCCGTCCAATACAATAGAAGATGCCCTTGTTGAGATTTACAAAAGGCTGCGTCCGGGAGAACCACCAACGGTAGACAGTGCAAAAGCTTTAATAAACAGCTTGTTTTTTGATCCGAGACGGTATGATCTTTCGAGTGTCGGAAGATATAAATTTAATAAAAAGATGGGCATTGCCCGCAGAATTACAAATCAGAAGTTGGCACAGATGGTTGCCGACCCAATGACCGGAGAGGTTCTTGCTGAAGCCGGAGAAGTTCTTACGCGTGAACGTGCCTGGGAACTTGAGAAAAAAGGCGTTAACGAAGCATGGATTTTATTAGCTGATGGAAAAAAAGTAAAAATATTCTCAAACGGTATGGTCAGCCTTAAAAGCTTTACCGGTCTTAACCACAGCGATTTCGGCATCAGTGAGAAAGTACACTTTGAAACGCTGAAAAAACTTGTTGAGCAGTATCAGGGTGAAGCGCTTGCTTCTGCAGTAAAGGAAAACATTGACGAGTTATCTCCGAAACATATTATTATTGAAGATATTCTTGCTTCTATTAACTATTTAAATGGTCTTGCTTATAACATTGGTTTAATTGATGATATCGACCATCTTGGAAACCGCCGTTTACGTTCGGTCGGCGAACTTTTGCAGAATCAGTTCCGTATCGGTTTTTCCAGAATGGAGCGCGTAATTCGTGAGCGTATGACGATTCAGGATCTTGATATTGTTACGCCGCAGTCTTTAATCAACATTCGTCCAGTTACAGCCGCCATAAAAGAGTTTTTCGGATCGTCTCCGCTTTCGCAGTTTATGGATCAGACGAATCCGCTTGCGGAGCTTACTCATAAAAGGCGTATGTCCGCTTTGGGACCGGGTGGATTATCCCGTGACCGTGCAAACTTTGAAGTGCGTGACGTTCATTATAGTCATTACGGCCGTATGTGCCCGATTGAAACACCGGAAGGTCCGAACATCGGCTTGATTTCTTATCTTGCAAGTTATGCAAGAATTAATGAATACGGATTTATAGAAGCACCGTACCGGGTTATTGACAAAAAAACCGGAAGACTTACGGAAGAAATTATTTATATTACCGCGGACGTTGAAGACGAATATACAGTTGCACAGGCAAATGAGCCGCTTGATGAAAACGGCCGTATAAAAGAGGATCGCGTAACGTGCAGGCATCGCGATGAAATTATTGAAGTTGATCGTGATCAAGTTGACCTGGTTGATGTATCTCCGAAGATGATGGTATCCATTGCTACCGCAATGATTCCGTTTTTGGAAAACGACGACGCAAATCGTGCTTTGATGGGTTCAAACATGCAGCGCCAGGCAGTACCTCTTTTAAAAACGGAAGCGCCGATCGTTGCGACGGGAATCGAATACAAAGCCGCAGTCGATTCGGGAACGGTACCTTTGGCTATAGGCGACGGGGTTGTAACAAATGTAACAGCGTCTTCGGTTACAATCCGTTATGATGGACTTGGAGAAAAAACACATAAGCTTATTAAATTCCTGCGCTCTAATCAGGGAACCTGCATCAACCAAAGACCGGTTGTCAATGTCGGCGATAAAGTGCATAAAGGTAGTGTTATTGCTGACGGACCTTCAACTTCGAACGGTGAAATTGCCCTTGGCAAAAATGTTCTTATCGGGTTTATGACATGGGAAGGATACAATTACGAAGATGCGATCCTGATTAATGAGCGTTTGGTTCGTGACGATGTATTTACGTCCATTCATATTGAAGAATATGAAATAGAGGCAAGAGATACGAAGCTCGGACCGGAAGTGATAACGAGAGATATTCCGTCGTCAAATCCTGCAGAAATTGCGGATCTCGATGATCGTGGAATTATTCGTATTGGTGCAGAGGTTAGAGCCGGCGATATTTTAGTTGGTAAACTGACTCCAAAAGGAGAAACGGATCCGACACCGGAGGAGAGGCTCTTACGTGCTATTTTCGGTGAAAAGTCAAGAGAAGTTCGTAACACTTCTTTAAGGGTTCCTCACGGTGAATCGGGTATTATCGTAGATGTAAAAGTATTTACACGCGAAAACGGCGATGAATTATCTCCCGGAGTCAATATGGTCGTTCGCTGCTATATTGCCCAAAAAAGAAAAATATCCGTCGGTGACAAAATGGCCGGACGTCACGGAAACAAGGGTGTTATCTCGCGAATTCTTCCGCAGGAGGATATGCCGTTTTTACCGGATGGAAAACCGCTTGACATCGTACTCAATCCGCTTGGCGTTCCGTCCCGTATGAACATCGGGCAGGTCCTCGAAGTCCATCTTGGCTATGCTGCGAGCGCACTCGGTTGGAAAATCGCAACGCCTGTGTTTGACGGTGCAAATGAAAAAGATATTGAAGAAACTCTGGCGATGGCGGGACTCAATAAGAATGGAAAAACCCGCCTGTTAGATGGTCGTACGGGACTTCCTTTCGATAACGAAGTTACCG
>JANZZB010000082.1 GCA_026419635.1 Clostridiales bacterium
ATATAAGGCAGGGCGCGCTGTCATGCCGGACGAGCTTGCCGTACAGATCCCTATATTAAAAGAAACTTTGGACTTAATGGGAATTCCGCGATTTGAACTTCCCTCCTTTGAGGCGGATGATTTACTTGGCACAATCAGCCGGATTTTGTGTGAGAACGGTCATGAAAGTGTGATTGTAACAGGAGACCGGGATACGCTGCAGTTAATCGGAGAGCGGTCAAGTGTCAAGCTTGTTTCGACGAAAATGGGGAAACCTACAACAACTGATTTTGACGAAGCACGGTTCAAAGAGGAATATGCCGGACTTGAACCGTGTAAGATTATTGATTTAAAAGCGCTTGCCGGAGACAAATCGGATAACATCCCCGGGGTTTCCGGTATTGGGGATAAAACAGCGCTGGATCTGATTGCACAGTTTGATTCGCTTGATCATCTTTACCAAAATCTGCAGTCGGAGAAAATCAGAGATAGTGTGCGTAAAAAGCTGGAACAAGATCGCGATAACGCTTTTTTAAGCTATCAGCTTGCAACCATTGACCGCAATGCTCCGCTTCCTTTTATGCCTACGGATGCAGTGTTAAAGGAACAAGATGACGTGGGGCTTTATGAGCTCTTTATGCGTCTTGAATTCAGAAGTTTTATTGAAAAGAAAAATTTAACACCCGCTAACAATAAAGAGAAAAAACTGGTTGATGAACCTCAGAACATCATACATGTATCCAACAAAGATTCTTTAATAAAGTTTATGGATAAAGCCAAAAAAGCAGAACATGTTTTTCTCGCTGCGCCAAACTCGCTTAATGCTGCCGCCGTGGTTTGCGATAATGAGATGTATCTGCTTATGGACAATGATTTTTCCGAAACGGAGTGGGAAAGTTTTATCGGAGAATTTTACTCTCCCAGTGTCAAAAAAGTTGTTCATGATTGTAAACCGCTTTTGGTAAGTCTTTTCTGTTCTTGCATAAATCCAGGCGGATTTATGTTTGACACCGCACTGGGAGCTTATTTGCTAAGCCCGGCAGACACCGGTTACGCAATCGAAAAATGTGTTCTTACATATCTGGAAACCGAGATTCCAGCCGATACCGCCTATCAGAGTGCAGATGCATTTTCTGTTATTGACGGGGCGGAAGAAGCATTGCGTGCCCTTTCAATGCACGCAGTATGCGTGAAAGGTTTATATCGTGCAATCGAGCCAAAGATCAAAGAACTTAACATGGAAAGTCTTTATTTCAATATTGAGCTGCCGCTAGCCGAGGTCCTGGCGTCCATGCAAAACGATGGTTTTTTGATCGATAGCATGAGACTTCATGAATTTGGTATTTCCCTAGGACAAAGGATTGACGAATGCACTGCAAAGATTTATAAGATTTGCGAGCAGGAATTTAACATCAATTCAACCAAGGCGCTTGGGGAAATTCTATTCGTGAAACTCGGTTTGCCCGTTGTTAAAAAGACAAAAACAGGATTTTCAACTGATGTAGAGGTTTTAAACAAGCTAAAAGGCAGACACGAAATTATTGAATTGATCATTGAATACCGTCAGCTTACAAAATTAAAATCTACTTATGTTGACGGACTTTCCAAAGTAATCAGCACAAAAGATGGCAGAATCCATTCTTCCTTTAATCAAATGGTCACCTTAACAGGCCGCTTAAGTTCGACCGAACCGAATCTGCAAAATATTCCGGCAAGGCGAGAGCTCGGTTCTGAAATTCGGCACATGTTTGTGGCAAAAGATCAATGCATTCTGTTGGACGCAGATTATTCGCAAATTGAACTTCGGGTGCTCGCACATATTGCCGGGGACGAAAAAATGATTGAGGCTTTTAGGAGCGGGGAAGATATTCATTCTGTAACAGCTTCGCAGGTGTTCCATGTTGAATTAAATGAAGTTACGCATCAGATGCGACGTGCTGCGAAAGCGGTTAATTTCGGTATTGTATACGGGATATCGGCATTTTCACTTTCAGAAGATATAGGCGTCAGTGTCTCGGAAGCCAACCGATACATGGAAAGTTATTTTGAAAAGTATGCTGGTGTCAAAAAATATATGGATGAAATTCGTAAAAAGGCCAAGGAGGACGGATATGTTACAACCCTCTCCGGCAGAAGACGATATCTTCCCGAACTTCGATCTTCAAATTTTAACATCCGATCCTTTGGAGAACGAGTTGCGCTCAATACACCGATTCAGGGAACTGCTGCAGATATTATTAAAATTGCAATGGTCAATGTTTATAACCAGCTAAAAAAGGAACATCTTCGTTCGCGGTTAATCCTTCAGGTTCATGATGAGTTAATTATCGAAACCTATGAGGATGAAAAAGAGACGGTAGCAAAACTTCTGAAAGCGGAAATGGAAGGTGCGTATCATCTTGACGCTGCGCTTCTTGCAGAAGTTTCGGCAGGGAAAACGTGGTATGACGCAAAGAGATAGCGGAGGTGTGTCTTTTGAAAAAGGTCGTTTTTGTTTGTACGGGCAACACCTGTCGAAGTCCGATCGCGGAAGGATTTTTTAACAAACTGGCAAAAGAAAAAGAAATGAAGTGGCAAGCAGAGTCGTGCGGAGTTTCCGCTTGTGAAAATCAGCCCGCTTCAAAAAACGCGATCTTAGTGATGAATGAATATGGAGTGGATTTAACCGGGCATCGGTCGAGACAAGCAGATGAAAAAATTCTTGAACAAGCAGATTTTATTATTTGCGTGTCAAAAAGACATTTGGAACTTATTGCATCCGTTTATCCTGCATTTAAGGATAAGTTGAAAGTCCTGGGTGAAGATATTCCTGATCCGTATGGCGGAAATCTTGAGATTTACAGAAAAACAGCGGAAGTCATACAAAAATCGATCGAACAATTAATACGGGGATCGGATCATGGAATATAAACTTATTCCGCTTGATAAAGCTCATGTTTATGAACTCGAAGCACTTGAAAAAATGTGTTTCAGCGATCCATGGAGCGCTGGCAGTTTTTTAGAAGAGATTCATAACCCAAATGCTGTATTTTACGTTTGTACTTATGGGGATAAAATTATTGGTTATGCCGGTTTCTTATATGTTTTAGACGAAGGTTATATTGCAAATGTCGCCGTACACCCGGATTTTCGCAGAAAGGGAGTCGGAGAAACTTTGATAAATGGACTTCTTAACAAGGCTTCTGATTTGGGCTGTTCTTTTTTAACGCTTGAAGTTCGGAGCAGCAATACTGCTGCAATCAGCCTATATCAAAAGTATGGTTTTATTCCTTGCGGTATACGGCGGGGATTTTACGATAAGCCAACAGAAGATGCGATTCTGATGAAATACACATTCAAAGAACCGATAGATTGACACAATAATATGTGACAATCGTTAAGTAAACATGATGACCATCCCTATCCGTGGTCGTATTGTGTTAAAGATAAGAAAAAGGATTGGTCATAAGTATGAAAATTCTAGCGATCGAAACCTCATGCGATGAGACTTCGGCAGCTGTTGTCGAGGATGGACGACGTGTTTTATCAAATGTAGTTTTATCTCAAATAGATATGCATGCAGATTATGGGGGGGTTGTACCGGAAATTGCCTCCCGCCAGCATGTCGAAGCGATTATTCCTGTAGTCAAGGAATGTCTAAAGCAAAGTTGTGTTAAAAAAGAGGAGATTGATGCGGTTGCCGCATCTGCGGCACCTGGCTTAATTGGAGCATTACTTGTGGGACTGAACTTTGGCAAATCATTTTCGTACGCACTTTCCGTACCATTTATCCCGATACATCATGTTCGCGGGCACATAGCGGCGAACTATTTGACATATCCGGACCTGAAACCGCCTTTTCTTTGTCTGACGGTTTCCGGTGGGCATACGATGATTGTTGAGGTAAAAGATTACACAGACATTTTGGTGGTCGGCTCAACACGGGATGACGCGGCAGGAGAAGCGTTTGACAAAACCGCCAGGGTTTTGGGGCTTGGTTACCCAGGGGGGGCAAAGATTGACCGACTATCAGTCGGCGGCGACGATAAAAAATACAAATTTCCTTGTGCAACTGTAGATGGCTCACCGTTTGACTTTTCTTTCTCAGGGCTTAAAACGGCTGCAATCAATTTGATACACAACAGCGAACAAAAAAAAGAACCGCTTGATCTCCCGTCGGTTGCAGCTTCTTTTTCAAAAGCGGTAAGTGATTCTCTGGTGCCAAGGTTTTTGGAAGCTGCGAAAATAAAAGGATATAAAACGATTGCGGTTTGCGGCGGGGTTTCGGCCAATTCGAGGCTTAGGGCTGATTTGGAAAACGGAGCAAATAAAGAAGGTATGAAGCTCTATTTGCCGGAACTTAAGTTTTGCTCGGACAACGCAGCGATGATTGGAGCACAGGCCTATTACGAATTTCTTGACGGAAATACGGCGCCGCTGTCGCAAAATGCCGAAGCAACGAAGCCGATTGACGAATCATTCTACAGTTTGGAATAGTAATTGCGAATACCGGCAGGAAATCACAGAAAATATTGTATTATGTAAAGTAAAATCGATTTTGTTAATATTTGCTATATTCAACAGGAAGTTTACAGTAAATGGAATGAAATTGTAAAATCATTGCACCAGTATGTTTCAAAGGTTGTGCATAAGTCTGTTGAAACTGTTAACAACTCTCCGTAAACGTTTTAGCAGAACAAATTATGTAAATAAAAATAAAAAATAAACGCAATACGAAATTAAAGGGGATTAGAGCATGGGAATGACAATTGCACAAAAAATTATAAAAATGCATCTTGTAGACGGCACAATGGAAAAGGGTACAGAGATCGGATTAAGAATGGATCAAACGCTGACTCAGGATGCAACCGGTACGATGGCTTACTTGGAGTTTGAGGCAATGGGAGTACCTAGAGTAAAAACAGAACGCTCCGTTGCATATATAGACCATAATACACTGCAATCCGGATTTGAAAATGCTGATGATCACAAATTTATTGCATCTATTGCAAAAAAACATGGAATCTATTTTTCAAAAGCCGGAAACGGAATTTGCCATCAGGTCCATCTGGAAAGATTCGGTTCGCCCGGCAAAACGCTGATCGGCAGTGATTCCCATACACCGACGGGCGGCGGAATCGGAATGCTTGCATTCGGTGCAGGTGGTCTCGACGTTGCCGTTTCCATGGCAGGCGGAGCGTATTATATACCAATGCCGAAAATGGTGCGCATCAATCTGACGGGCAAGCTTTCTGACTGGGTATCGGCGAAGGACATCATCTTAAAGGTGCTCAGCATATTAACAGTCAAGGGCGGAGTCGGAAAAATTATCGAGTATGCGGGACCGGGCGTAAAAACACTCAGTGTTCCAGAACGTGCAACCATCACAAACATGGGCGCAGAACTGGGTGCGACGACTTCCATTTTTCCGTCCGACGAAGTGACAAAAGAGTTCTTAAAGGCACAGGGTAGAGAAGCGGATTATAAAGAACTTTCTTCCGATTCTGACGCTGTTTACGATGAAGAGTATGATATTGACTTATCGGCGCTTTCGCCAATGGCTGCGGCTCCGCATATGCCGGACAAGGTGAAAACCGTTGAAGAATTCGGAGCAATTAAAGTACATCAATGCTGTATCGGTTCCTGCACAAACTCATCGTATTACGACATGATGAAAGTAGCCTCGATATTGAAAGGAAAAAAGGTACATCCCGACGTATCTTTAGTCATATCGCCAGGCTCAAAGCAGGTCATGGCTATGTTGATCCAAAACGGAGCACTTTACGATATACTTTCATCCGGCGCGAGAATTTTGGAATGTACCTGCGGCCCTTGCATCGGAATGGGACAGTCGCCCGGAAGCGGAGAGGTTTCCCTGCGTACATTCAACCGCAATTTTGAAGGCAGAAGCGGTACGGCGGATGCACAGGTCTATCTTGTCAGTCCGGAAACGGCGGCAGTTTCGGCAATCAACGGATGCTTTACCGATCCCAGAACACTCGGTAAAATGCAGCATATTAAAATGCCCGGCCAGTTTTTAATTGACGATTCGATGATATTAAAGCCTGCTCCGGAAGGACAGGATGTCGAGATATTGCGCGGCCCGAACATCAAGCCGTTTCCTATCGGAGAACCGCTGCCTGAAAACTACGCGGGTGCTACACTGCTTAAAACGGGAGATAATATAACGACTGACCATATTCTTCCGGCCGGGTCAAAACTTCTTCCTTACCGCTCAAACATTCCTTATTATTCAAATTACTGTTTTGCTAACGTTGATCCTGATTTTCCGAAGCGCGCAAAGGAGTGCGGCGGCGGGATTATCGTAGGCGGAACAAATTACGGACAGGGTTCGTCGCGTGAGCATGCGGCACTTGTACCTTTGTACCTTGGCGTACGCGCCGTACTTGCAAAATCCTTTGCCAGAATCCACTCCGCAAATCTGATTAATTCGGGAATATTGCCGCTTGTTTTTTCTGATCCGTCCGATTATGACAAGATCAATCAGGGTGATGAACTGTTCTTCCCCAATCTGAAAAAAGAAGTGGAAGAGGGGCAAACCATTACTATATTAAATAAGACAACAGGACAAACAATTAAGGCAGAAAGCGGAGTGTCCGGACGCCAACGCGATATCATTCTGGCGGGCGGAGCGCTGGGTAACGCGAAAAAACAGAGTTAAGGTGAGGGGAATCGAACCCAATCCGGTTTTTTGTTCACCGGTTGCACCCCAGGCTGCGTTATCCTCCTTGCTTTACGACAGTAAAGCTGCGTCGTCTGCCTTGCCTGGAGCACA
>JANZZB010000007.1:0-9864 GCA_026419635.1 Clostridiales bacterium
ATACGTTCTTGAACTGTCGGACCAAGGAGTCAGCAAAGTGTCTTCAAATACACTTGCTGATAAAATGGGTTTGACAGCATCACAGATCCGCCAAGATTTAAACTGTTTCGGAGGCTTCGGGCAACAAGGATACGGATACAATGTACAAAATCTGAAGCAGGAGCTTGCCGCCATTCTAGGCTTGGATAAAGGCCGAAAAGCGATTATTATTGGTGTAGGTAATATGGGCCGCGCATTGATTAATAACTTTAATTTTCTAAGATGCGGCGTCATTTTACTTGCCGGTTTTGACACTGATTCGGGCTTAATCGGTTCTCTCTTAAACGGTGTTTTGGTAAAAAATATTGATGAGCTTGAAAACTTCCAAAAGCAGTTTAAACCAGAAATTGCAATTTTGACTATGCCGAAGACTGCTGTGCAAAAAGTCAGCGAACAGCTTTGCAAAAACGGAATTAAAGGTTTATGGAATTTTACTACGGTTGATCTGCATCTTGAGGGTATCAATGTTCCCGTTGAAAATGTACGGTTTGCCGAGAGTTTAATGACACTGTCTTATAGACTATAAATTAGATTAAAATGAGACAAAACAGGAGCGATTTTCGCTCCTGTTTTTTGTTTTTGTCAACGGTTTACCGTTTTAGACCCTTTTTGTAATATCTTTCCTTGTACAGCGGCATAATAAAGAATGAAAGGCGATTACAAAATTGATTCAAAGAAGGCGCATTGATGAAAGTACGCTCGATTTTGTGGAAATATTTAATTATTACGATTGGATCTGTATTATATGCACTTTCTTTTAATCTGTTTTTAACGCCTATGCATATCGCACCGGGGGGCATTTCGGGTATTGCAATTGTTATCAATTATCTAACGTTGTTCCCGGTAGGAATAATGATTTTGATCTTAAACATACCGCTTTTTATTTTGAGTTATGTCAAATTTGGGGGAGCATTTCTTTTTTCTAGTTTTTTTGCAACGGCCCTTGGATCAGTGATTATAGATCTGACTTCAAAAATCCCGCCTTTTACAAATGATCCGATATTAGCTTCCATATACGGCGGGATACTGATGGGGGCAGGACTTGGGCTTGTATTTGATTACGGTGCGACAACCGGCGGAAGCGACATATTGAGCAGACTCATTAAACTTCGTTTTCCTCACATCAGCATGGGGAGGATGATGCTTTGTGTTGATTTTGTCGTTATAACCATTTCTGCACTGGTCTTCCGTAATATGAACAGCGCTCTTTATGCCGTGATTACCTTATATATCAGTTCAAAAGTGATCGACGTTATTATATACGGTACAGACTATGAAAAACTTGCGTACATTATTTCAGATAAAAGTGATGAGATTACAAATAAAATCCAAGAGGAATTGGGGCGTGGAGTGACGCTTTTGTACGGTGAAGGTGGATATACAAACCGTCAAAAAAAAGTCATTATGTGCGCTTTAAAAAGGCAACAATCGGCGAAAGCAGCGGAAATCGCTTCTAGTATTGATTCGTATGCGTTTGTTATTGTCGTTGATGCCCATGAAATATTGGGAGACGGTTTTGAGCGAAAAAGAAGCTGGTAAAACAATAATCCGCACTAAGTAAAAAAACGCCCTCCGAAAAGGGCGTTCCAAGTTGTCGAAAAAGTATATTTAGGGGACTTACGGGGTTGAAACCCCTTAATAATAGGATTAGTCCGCAGGCGGACATGCGCCGCCCCGGGGTCCTCAACAAATCATGATTTGTTGGGGTGGGCCTGAGGACACACTGGACAAAACCGAAGGGTTTGTCCGCCCCAAGGGAAGATCGAGGGGGAACCCAATTCCCTCTCGAAAGTCTGTCGAGTTTTTCGACAGACTCAAAAGCCCTCCGAAAAGGGCGTTCTCATGTTTTGCAAATTAACGGCAGATTACATTGTCACGAGACGGACCAGTGCCGATCATTCGAATCGGGCAGCCTGCCATTTCTTCAATCGCCTCAACGTATTTTCTTAAGGATGCAGGTAACTCGGCATATGTTTTGCAGATTGTGATATCACCATCGAACCCTTCGAATTCTTCATAAATAGGTTCGCAATGTTCTAGTTCCGAAAAGTCTGCCGGGAACTCGCTTACTATTTTTCCGTTTATCTTATATGCTGTGCAGACTTTTAGAGTTTTTAATCCCGAAAGAGGATCAATCTTATTTAGTATTAATTCAGTAAGACCATTCACCCTAACAGAATAACGAGCGATAACAGCGTCAAACCATCCGGTTCTTCTTGCACGGCCGGTTGTTGTTCCAAATTCAAAACCGCGTTCCCGTATGTAATCACCTATCTCGTCAAAAAGCTCGGTCGGGAAGGGCCCTTTGCCAACCCTTGTAGTATATGCTTTCACAACACCGAAACACTCGCGAATGGCTGTTGGCCCGATTCCGGAACCGATGCACGAACCGCCGGTGACAGGGTGTGACGAAGTAACATAGGGATAAGTCCCCATGTCCAGATCCAAAAGCGTACCTTGTGCGCCTTCGAAGAGAACATTTTTATCTGATTTAACGGCATTATAAACCATAACGGTTGTATCTTTGACAAAGGGACGAAGACGATCGGCAAAGACACAGTACTTTTCAAATATTATATCTAAATCAAGGGGACTTTCATGATAAAGCGATGTAATCATCTCGTTTTTACGCGCACCCGCTTGAAAAATGGATGTTTTAAGCTTGTCAGGATTTATAAAATCATGCATGCGAATGCCGGAACGTTCCGCTTTGTCCATATAACAGGGTCCGATCCCTTTTTTTGTTGTGCCAATGTCGCTATTTCCGCGAGATTTTTCCGACAGAGCGTCTAAAGTTAAATGCCAAGGCATAATGACGTGGCATCTTGGATCAATATATAACTGTTCCGTAGAGATTCCTTTTTGCTGCAGCCCGTCTATCTCAGTAAGAATGGATTCCGGATCCACTACAACGCCAGGCCCGATAATATTAACGCAGTCTTTATAAAGAATGCCGGATGGAATAACATGCAGTTTATAGGTTTCCTTTCCTACAACGACAGTATGCCCTGCGTTATTGCCGCCCTGAGAACGGACAACCATATCTGCGGATTTTGCAAAGATATCAATGTATTTGCCTTTTCCCTCATCGCCCCATTGGGCACCGATCACTATTTTGCCAGGCATGGCAAGGACTCCTTTCAGCCAAAGAGAAGTAAAAAAACAACTTAATTATTATAACATCAGGTATCCTATGATACAATAAAAATATTGTGATACGCAATATTGCTATGTATAATATCAGTAGATATTCTGCTTAGCATTTCTCTTTCGGAGGCCTATATGGAACACTATTTAGACAATGCTGCAACAACCCGTGTAATTGAGCCGGCCGTACAAAAAGCGGTGGAAATGATGACAACAAAATATGCAAATCCATCGGCTCAGCATTCAAAAGGTGCCGAAGCCGCAGCCGAACTGAAATTGGCAAAAAAAAGAGTGCTTACGGCGCTTGGGGATGAAAATGGGCAGCTTACATTTACGTCCGGCGGAACGGAATCGATCAATACGGCGATTTTGGGAGTTTGCCGTAAATACGGAAGGCAAAATAAAAAAGTGGTTTCAACAACAATTGAACATGCGGCAACCCTTGAAACGCTGAAACATTTATCTGACGATGGGTTTACTGTAGTTCTGGTTGAACCGGATAAATCCGGCAATATCTGCTCTGAAAAAGTTGTTGAGGAATCCAGGGATGCTTGCCTTGTATCCATAATGGCTGTTAATAATGAAACAGGAGCAATCTTACCGATAAAAGACGTAAAAAAAGGATTAAAGGCAGCAAAAAGCCCTGCACTTTTACACGTGGACGGTGTACAGGCCTTCTTAAAGACGGATGAACCTCTTTCAAGGTTTGGTGCAGATCTGTTATCTGTCAGCGGACATAAAATAGGCTCTTTAAAAGGGGCTGGTGCCCTTTATTACACAAAAGGGTTAAAAATTCCGCCTCTGCTTTACGGGGGCGGGCAGGAGGACGGGGTACGTTCAGGAACGGAAGCGCTTCCGGCAATTGCTGCAATGGGCGAAGTTTGCGCTTTTCGAATTCCGAAAATAGAGGAAGAACTTTTGCATCTTAAACGTTTAAACAGTTACTTAAGACAACAACTTCTTTCTTCAGGTCTGCCGATTGCAATCAACAGCCCGGAGGATGCATCCCCGCACATCCTGAATATCTCGATGCCGGGCGCGAAAAGCGAAGTATTGATGCGTGTTTTACAGCAAAACGACGTTTTTGTGTCAAGTGGTTCCGCATGCAGCAGAGGACATAGAAGTCATGTTCTGCGTGCAATGAATTTAGATCCCAAACGGATTGATTCTGCAATCCGAATCAGTTTTTGCCCGGAAAATACGACGCTGGATATTGACGCTCTATGCGAAGGGCTCCAAGAAGGAGCAAAATTGTTCTTTTAATTTGTGTATGTTATGACTATATAAAAAGGTGAGGAAATATATTTTGAAAGAGATGCTGCTCTTAAAATGCGGAGAACTTGTGCTTAAAGGCTTAAACCGTTCACGCTTTGAAGAAAAGTTAATCAGTAATCTAAGGCGCCGCTTAAAAGCGGTTGGGGAATTTAAGATCTATTCAATTCAGTCAACAATTTATGTAGAGCCGATGAATGAAGAAGCCGACATGGAAAGGGCGCTTGAAATATCTCTAAAAGTATTTGGAATTGTGGCGGTTTGCCGCGCGGCAGTCTGCGAAAAGGATTACAATACGATTTCCAAGACGGCAAAAGAGTATTTGAAGGATACGCTAATAAATGCATATACTTTTAAAGTGGACGCGAGACGTTCTGATAAACGTTTTCCAATGAAATCCCCCGAAATCTGCAGGGAAATTGGCGGCGATCTTTTGGAAGAATATCCGCATCTGAAAGTGAATGTTCAAAACCCTGAAATTATTGTTATGGTCGAAATACGGGATGAATTCGCTTTTGTGCATGCAAACAAGATTCCGGGAGCAGGAGGAATGCCGGTCGGAATCAACGGCCATGCGGCGCTTTTGCTGTCGGGCGGAATTGACAGCCCGGTGGCGGGGTATATGATCGCAAAGCGTGGCGTCGAGCTTTCTTGTATCCATTTTGAGAGTTTTCCATATACATCCGAACGAGCAATGGAAAAGGTTCTATCTCTCGCCAAAATTATGACAGCATATACCGGACGGCTAAACGTGTTCATTGTGCCGTTTACCCAAATACAGGAAGAGATACGTAAAAACTGTCCAGAGGATCTATTTACTTTGGTAATGCGCCGATTTATGATGCGCATTGCGGAGTCGCTTGCTGTTAGAGAAGGCTGCAAATGTATTGTTACCGGCGAGAGTCTGGGGCAGGTCGCCAGTCAGACAATAGAGGCGATGGATGTTACAGGATCTGTGTGTTCAATTCCGGTATTTCGGCCGGTCATCGGAATGGATAAAGAAGAAATCGTTGTTATAGCGAGAAAAATAGGGACATTTGAAACATCCATTCTTCCGTATGAGGATTGCTGTACAGTCTTTTCGCCTAAGCATCCGTTGACGAGACCAAAACGGTATCAGGCAGAGGAAGCCGAGCGGGGACTTTTAATTCAGGAACTGATTGAAACTGCGATCAACAAAACGAAGCAAGTGATGATAGAAGGTAAAGAAGATTAAAATACATATCAGCTTATTGTTTTTAATTATGAGCTGATGGAAATGCAGAAGCATTTGCCTTTTGTATGAAGAAACTGAAGCGAAGTGACCTTATTCGTTAACCATCGTTTTAGGAGTAGTGAGCTTCAGCTTGTTAATTTTATAGCCGGCAATTTACGGCGGAATGGAGCTTTATATGAACGCTGAAATTATCTCTGTCGGAACGGAACTTCTTTTGGGAGAAATCGTAAATTCGGATGCGCAGATGATATCCGAAGGGCTTTCTATACTTGGAATTAACGTATATTATCATACTGTCGTCGGAGACAATCCGGAAAGAGTAAAACAAGCGGTTGCGATTGCAAAAGATCGCGCCGACATTTTAATAACTACCGGGGGACTCGGCCCAACCTGCGACGATCTGACAAAAGAAACACTGGCGGAGGCTTTTTCTAAGAAATTAATCATGCATCAACCATCGCTAGACCGTGTGATTAAAGCGTTTCAGGAACTTAACCGGCCGATGACAGATAGCAATAAAAAACAGGCTATGATACCGGAAGGTGCAACTGTTTTGGAAAACGATTGGGGCACCGCGCCGGGCTGTGCATTTGAACAGGGTGGAAAACACGTAATCATGCTTCCGGGGCCGCCGAGAGAATGCCGCCCTATGTTTTTTGAAAAGGCGTTTCCATACCTTATGAAGCTCAGCGGAGGAACAATTATTTCGGAGTCGGTTAAAGTTTTTGGACTTGGGGAATCGGCAATGGAAGACCTCCTTAGAGATATGATGAATACGATGTCGAACCCGACGGTCGCACCATACGCAAAAGAGGGCGAGTGCCTCGCACGCGTAACGGCAAAGGCGGAGAACGAAGAAAAAGCCAGAGAAATGATCGAACCCGTTGTAAAAAAGGTTTGCGACATTATAGGAGAGTATGTTTACGGTGTAAATGTGAACTCTTTGGAGGAAGTTGTTGTACGTGAGCTTAGTAGCAAAAAGCTTACTCTGGCAACGGCTGAATCTTGTACAGGCGGACTCCTTTCAAAAAGAATTACAGATATTGCAGGGTCATCTGCCTGCTTTGTGGGTGGAATATGCGCCTATACAAACGAAATTAAAACAAAACTGCTTCATGTTCCGGCAGCTCTTCTGGAAGAGAAGGGCGCAGTATCCCCAGAAGTCGCCGCTAAAATGGCGGAGGGCGTCAGACAGGCAATGAAGACGGATTATGGTATCGGAATTACCGGTGTTGCGGGACCGGATGGAGGTAGCGATACAAAACCTGTTGGACTGATTTATATTGCGCTTTCAAACGGGAAAGAAACGAAAATTAAAAAGTGGACAACAAACAGAGGAAGAGAAAGAAACCGTTTAATGGCGGCTTCTAGCGCCCTTGATATGCTTCGGCTCGATTTGATGCAGAAATAATCCAAATGTGGAAAAAATCATACATTTATGATAAAATAAAATGATTGAAAAATCCGTTACAGGAGCTAAATATGGATTTAACAGAACGCAAAATTGACGGAGATTATAAATATTTCGGTAAACTTGTTAAGATAAGACTTGACTCTGTAAGACTTCCAGACGGTAAAACGTCGACAAGAGAAGTTTGCGAGCATGTAGAAGGGGTTGCCGTCTTGCCGATAAATGACAAAGGTGAAGTTGTTATGGTTCGCCAATTTCGCTATCCGTTTGAAGAAGCACTTTTGGAAATACCGGCAGGGAAAATGGACAACTGCGAAGAAGGGCATTATAATTGCGGCCTTCGGGAGCTTCGTGAAGAGACAGGGATCGTTCCAAAAGAGTTTCATTACCTTGGGTGTATCTATCCTTCACCGGGTTTTTTGACGGAAGTCATTCATCTGTATCTTGCAAAAGGTTTAAAAGAAGGAGCGCCCTGTCCGGATGAAGACGAGTATTTATCTGTAGAAACCGTACCTTTTGAAGAGCTAAAACGCATGATTGCTGATAATATAATACGAGACGCAAAAACAATTGCGGCGGTGTTTCGTGCGTCTATGCTGCTTTCGTAATTTGAAGCGGAGGAAGAGAACGTGGAAAGACAGATTTTAGTGATCGAAGACGAAAAGACAATCTCTGACATCCTGATTTTTAATTTACAACGGGAAGGGTATAAAACTCTTGAGGCTGCGGATGGAAATCATGGATTAAAACTGGCTATGACTGAGTCACCCGATCTTATTCTGCTTGACGTTATGCTGCCGGGAATTGATGGCTTTGAGATATGCCGAAGGGTGAGAGAACAAAGCGAAGTTCCGATCATTATGCTTACAGCACGTGAAGAAGAGACTGACAAGGTGCTGGGGCTTGATTTGGGTGCGGATGACTATATTACCAAGCCTTTTTCCATGCGGGAATTGATGGCGAGGGTCAAAGCCAACATGAGAAGAGGAGTGTCCGATTCCCTTATTAATTCAAATAGTACATTAGTTACATTCGGAGATGTTTCGATAAATCCTGAAAAGCATGAAGTAAAAGTAATGTCAAAGTCCGTTGACCTGACTACGCGTGAATACGAGCTTTTGACGTTTTTGGTTACTTGGCCGGACAAGGTGTTTTCACGTGAAGAATTGATGGAAAAAGTCTGGAATTACGGATATTACGGCGATCTTAGAACTGTGGATGTTGCGGTTCGAAGGCTGCGAGAAAAAATAGAACAGACACCGGGCGATCCGAAACATATTATGACAAAACGCGGACTGGGCTATTATTTTACAAAAAACAATTAAGTAATATTCTACATATCCAGCACTGCAGAAAGGGGCTTTTTCTCTTGTTTCGAAGCCTACATATGAAGCTTGTTATCATTCTTGTACTGCTGATCATGTCGGTCATGGTGGTGGTCGGCACTTTCTTGATCAGCAGTGTAACTTCATATCATATCAATGATTTTAAACAGCAAATGGCTGCTGTTTTTACAAGCAACTTCATTTCGGCCTTAAACGAAAAAGCAAATCTGCCTGATGCTGTGTCACAGATAAAGGATGTGATGACAGCGTATTCCGGTGCTGCAGGTATTGATACATACCGCAATTTTTACATATTAGACGGAAATACGGGAGATTTTTTGGCGGGATCGAATAATTCTCAGGGGCAGACCCTCGTGAAAACTCCAAATATTATTGCGGCTATTTCCGGAAAAGTCGGCGATAAAATCAGCTTTATCGACTCCTATATGGATGTAGCGGTGCCAATACAGGGTGGGGCTCACTACATTATTTATATTAAAGATTCAAAACAAGACTTAAAAGATCTTACCTGGACGCTTTTTGCAATCACTGTGCAGGCAATGCTTTTCGGGTTGATTATTGCTGTGCTTCTAAGCTTCTTCCTTTCAAAAACAATGACTACTCCGATTGAGGAACTTACAAAAAGCGCCACGTTGATTGCGTCCGGTGAATTTCAGAAAAAACTTGAAGTGCATTCGACTGATGAGATCGGAATTCTGACAAGTACATTTAACGATATGGCTCAGGTATTAAAAGATACTTTAGAAGAGGTTGAGGGGGAAAAGAACAAGTTAAACACTCTGTTTTTACATATGGCGGACGGAGTGGCTGCGTTTACGGAAGAAGGCCGGCTTTTACATATGAATCCGGCAGCGCAAAAAATGCTTGGTACCAATTTTGATCCGGAGCTGACTTATAAAGAGGTATTTTCAGATTTGAGAACACCGACTGATATGGATGCCGCGGAAAAAGGATATTTAGAGAGCGAATATAAGAAAAACGGACGGGATTTTTTAATTTTCTTTGCGCCTTTCGGTGTGCCGGATGGCGGAGATGGTCTTATGGCAGTTATTCACGATATAACGGAGCAGCGGCGGCTTGACGAGGCGCGGCGCGAATTTGTCGCGAATGTTTCGCATGAACTTAGGACCCCACTTACAAATATTAAGAGCTATACCGAAACACTCCTTGAAAACCCGGACGATATACCGCCTGAAATGGAATCTAAATTTTTAAATGTTATATCGAGCGAAGCCGATCGCATGACAAGGGTTGTAAAAGATTTACTCACATTGTCTCGCCTGGATTATGCAAGGCTTGATCTTCGTTTTTCTGCCTTTTCAATTAAAAAACTGATTCAAAACGTCTATAACGCGATGATTCTTGAAGCTTCAAAAAACGGACAAACATTTTTGTTAGAAACAGAGGATTCAATTCCTGAAATGGTGGGCGAT
>JANZZB010000007.1:9874-20141 GCA_026419635.1 Clostridiales bacterium
TATCGAGCAAGTGGTTGTGAACATCATTTCAAATTCATTAAAATACACGCCTCCTGGCGGACAAGTTAAGGTTTCGGTCGGAAATAAAGGTCAGGATCAAATTTATATTAAAGTGGAAGATAACGGAATAGGGATACCAAAAGAGGATATTCCGAGATTATTTGAACGATTTTACCGGGTTGACAAAGCGCGCTCACGCGAAAAGGGCGGCACAGGTCTTGGTCTTGCAATTGCAAAAGAAATCGTAGAGTATCACAAAGGGCAGATTGTAGTTGAAAGTGAACTAGACCACGGGAGCACGTTTGCAATCACACTGCCCACAAATCTGCCTCTTCCCGAATGAGCGGTGGAAATATGATTTATAAAAAATGGAAAGAAGCCGTAAAAACCGTTATTTTAATTCTGCTTATACTATCGATTATTTTTATTTATCAATTAAATTGGGTCTATAGGCTTGACCGCGATGAATTGATGCATAAGCAATCATGGGTGTCGGGTTTCGCTCAATTTTTCGGAATCATACAGAAAATCGATCAGTCGGCGCTCAGTATGGAAGTAAAGCCGGCGGTATACCCAATGAAAGTAGCTGCACGGAATCAGAGGGGACTTTACAGTATTTTGTATAATCAAGATGCTGTTATGGACTTTTATAAAAAAACAGTACCTGTTTTTACAAGGGTGCTGGAGTCTGCGCAGCAAATAAAAAAGACAGATGAAACAGAGTATAAAAAAGCGCTTCAAGGTAAAATGATTTATTTTGGCTATGACGCAGAAATTCCGTTTTATGCTTTCTCCGAATGGATTCATGTCAGTGGCAGAAATGAGTTTGATTTAAAAATCAGACATATTGTTTTAGAGGACGACTCCGGAACGCTTTCCATCTTTTTTCGCAATGGCATTGACGGAGAAATCTACAAAATAAAAACCCAAGTTTCCAGTGCTCAGCTATTAGAGCAATTAAATACGATAGCGCCGAATAATGCTTCTTTCGCTTTTGAAAAAGGAAATGCTTTTTCGTCTGTTGAACCCGAAACCGTTCTTTGGACAACTACTCCGTTAATAAGTAAGCTTTCGGGTTACCTGCCGTCTATTATAAACGACAATAATGCCGTTCAAACATTACTCGAAGCGTTTGGTTTTAATCCTTATACAGTAAAAAATTATAAAGAAAACAATGGGACATTGGTTTACGTTGAAAAAAATACAATGCGTGTTGAACCGGACGGAACAGTACGGTTTCTTGTTTCCGATGCGCAAAACGGTATTCCCGTTTCAGGTATTCTTTCAGGAGACAACGGCCCGACTGCGGTTGTCAGAATGATTGAAGCGGCACGTTTTCTCGTTGATAGAGCGTCGGCAAATGTAAGAGGGGATGCGGCTCCCTATTTGCGCAGAGTTCTGTTTGACAGCAAGACCCAAACGTATAATATTTATTTTGACATGCAAGTGTCCGGAGTGCCAATTTTTAGAAAAGAAGGGTCTGCCGCTCAAATCGAAATTAAGGACGGAATGATCAGCAGCGCGACATTGCATCTTAGAAATTATAAAAAAACGAGTGAAGACGTTTATTTGATTCCGCAAAAACAGGCAATTTCGATTTATTCGACGACGAAAGATATGAACGGGGCTTTTTGGGTGCGATATGAGGATTTGAAAAAAACGCAAATCAACGCGGCATTCTTTATAGACTAGACGAGAGGGTTTATGCAAATTGGAATGGAGCAAGGTAAAAACAATCCTGATTTTGGTGCTTTTCGGCGTAAATTTGTTTATGCTTTTAAGTCTTGCAAAAATATTAAATGATGAAAAAATAATACAAAAAGATTCGCTTGAAACTGCCATCTCCATTGCAAATAAAAATGGTCTTGAGGTATCGGACGGTGACATCCCGGTTAATTTAGAAGGCGTCGTCACATATGAAATACCCAGAAATGAAAAAATGGAAGCAAAATTGGCGTCGAGCCTGATCGGAAAATATTCGGTAGAGTCGCCGGGCGCGGATACAACAATTTATCGAGGAGAAAAGGGTGAGGCAACCTTTCGCAGCAGCGGCCATTTCGAAATTAAGATGATCGGTGATTTTGAAATACCCAAGAATGAAGGCGACGCAAAAACATACGCACTTAAAATTGCAAATGTTGTTGGAATCGATCCGCTTAACAATTATGTCGTAATAAAAGGCGGCAGTTATAGGGTCCATCTGAAACAGGGAATCAGACAGAAAGAAGTCATCAATTCGGACATGGAAATACAATTTTACAAGGACCATATCGAGTTGATCGGAAGATGGGTATTTGGAGATCCGCTTAGTACGGGAGAAACGCCAAAAAATACATCTGAACTTGTGTTGGATCTTGTCAACGAGCTAAAAAAACAAAATCTTCTGCCAGATAAAATCAAGTCTATACAAACGGGATATGTAGCCGGTGCAGCTACCGTAGGCAGAATAAAATTACAACCCGTCTGGAGTATCGAATGTGAAAAAGGCCAGTATAATTTTGATATCGTTCGAGGAACTTTGGTTTTTGTCGAGTAACCGAACATGGAAAAATCGTTTAATAAAGATATAAAACTTGGAAGAAGGTTAAAGGATGGGTTCTGTTCCAACCATTGATGAAGCGTATCACTTATTGAAGCAATACAACAAGGAAGCGTTTCATCTAAAACACGCTAAAATCGTTTCCGGTGTTATGGGATATTTCGCAAAAGAATATGATCCTAAGAATGTGGAGTTTTGGAAGGTTGTCGGCATGCTGCATGATCTTGATTTTGAACTTTACCCGGATCAGCATTGTATAAAAAGCCAGGAGCTGATGAGAGAGAATGGCATTGACGAAAAAATCATTCGTGCTACTGCAAGCCACGGTTATAAAATCACTGTTGATATTAAACCGGAACATATTATGGAAAAATTTTTATATGCGGCGGACGAGCTTACGGGACTGATTGGTGCAGTTACAATTATGAGACCGTCTAAAAGTGTGATTGATTTGGAATCAAAATCTGTGATGAAAAAATTTAAGGCGATAAATTTTGCCGCGGGCTGTTCTAGGGAAGTTATTTTAAGAGGCGTTGAAATGCTTGGTTTCGAACTTTCTGATTTTATTCAAAAAACAATTTTAGCTATGCGGAGTTTACTGCCTGAATTGGAAGTCTAATCTGAAAAAAATAAAAAATTGGTGGTTTAAAATAAATTTTGATTTTCAATAATAATTATGTTAACATAATTGATGAGGCTCAGGAAAGATTTCCTGAAAGTCCAATAAGGGGAAATGCTTGTGGAAAAATACAGCATTCGCGGCGGCAAAAAGCTTTACGGAGAAGTGACAATCAGTGGGGCTAAAAATGCCGCTGTTGCTATTATTCCTGCAACTGTTTTGGTGGATGGTCCATGCAGGATTGAAAACGTACCGAAAATCAGTGATGTTACATCGCTCCTGATGATTATGAGGGAGCTTGGTGCAAATGTAAAACTTATTAACGATACTACAATTGAAATTGATTGTTCTAAAATAAGAAGTACAAAAGCGCCTTATGAATTGATACGAAAAATACGGGCTTCTTATTATCTGATCGGATCCCTCTTAGGCCGTTTTCATTGCGCCGAAGTAGGAATGCCGGGAGGATGCGACTTTGGTGTCCGACCGATCGACCAACATGTCAAAGGTTTTCAAAGCCTTGGAGCAAAAGTCGATATTAAAAACGGATTCATTCATTGCTCTGCGGAAAACGGCCTTACAGCAGCAAATATTTATTTGGATGTAGTATCCGTCGGAGCAACAATTAATATTATGCTTGCATCCGTTTTGGCCAATGGACAGACTGTAATTGAAAACGCGGCTAAGGAGCCGCATATTGTGGATGTGGCAAACTTCTTAAACTCAATGGGCGCAGATGTAAAAGGAGCCGGCACGGACGTAATAAAAGTGCGGGGAGTTCCAACATTAAAAGGCGGAAGTTATGCGATCATACCCGATCAGATTGAAGCGGGAACTTATGCTGCGGCGGTTACGGCTGCCGGCGGCGATATTCTAATAAAAAATGTCATCCCAAAACATCTGGAGTGCATTACTGCAAAGTTAGCTGAGATGGGTGCGGTTATAGAAGAGTATGATGATTCTGTTCGGGTAAAACGCGACGGTCCAATCAACCGCGTTAATATTAAAACGCTTCCTTATCCGGGATTTCCTACTGATATGCATCCACAGCTTGTAACGGCCCTTTGTGTTGCTAACGGTACAAGCATTATAACCGAAGGTGTTTGGGAAAACCGTTATCGGTATGTCGACGAATTAAAACGTATGGGTGCAAAAATTCAGGTAGACGGTAAAGTAGCTATCGTAGAAGGAGTAGAGAAACTGACAGGTGCTCCTGTGCGTGCGTGGGATCTCCGGGCTGGAGCTGCAATGGTAATTGCCGGTTTGATTGCACATGGCGTAACGGAAGTGGAAGACATTATTTATATTGAACGCGGTTATGAAGATATTGTTGAAAAACTTACGCAGCTCGGCGCGGACATCAAAAGGGTTGAATATCCGGATGAAGAAGAGGTTCGCGAGGCGCTTTAATAACACAAAAGCAATAGATTAATCATGTTTTTTTGATTGCCCCAAACAAACAATGATTTGTTTGGGGAATGGGTTTTGTGCACGGCTTATACCGTGCCCTTTTGTTTTACATAATACCTGCTGAATAACTGAAAAATGACCTTAAGCCGCTCTGCGGCGTCATTTTCCAGTTATTCAGATGCAAGGTTTTCGCGTCTTGTTTCGTAAAAATAAGCTTGTTTTGCCACCCATAGTTCGTAAAATGCGGACTATGGGCAAATGCGATTTGAAAATCGCATTTGTTCAGTGGACATTACATATGAAATCGTATGACTGGAGGAACTTATGAAAATCCACGTTTATCCGATCGCATCCGGTTCATCCGGTAATGTCACGCTTATATCCGGCGGTAAAACCCGATTTTTGCTGGATGCAGGGACAAATGCCAAATACATAAATAACGC
Organism: Clostridiales bacterium; assembly: GCA_026419635.1. Classification (GTDB taxonomy): domain Bacteria; phylum Bacillota; class Clostridia; order Oscillospirales; family Butyricicoccaceae; genus UBA6114. The sequence continues at coordinate 14,886 of JANZZB010000007.1, forward strand.
GTTAAAAATGGTTGGAATTACTTTTGATGAACTTGATGGCATTGTACTTACACATGAACATACCGATCATATATCTGCTTTGAAGGTACTAACAAAACATAAATCGATTCCGATTTATGCCTCTAAAGGTACAGCAGAGGCTTTGATAAGAAACGCGAATTGCTCAGTCCAAAATCTCTGCCCTTTTCAGGCGGGCGACGGTTTTTTTTTGGCGGAATTTTATCTTAAAAGCTTTCAAACAAGCCATGATGCCAGTGACAGCGTAGGATTTATCATCAACTATGAAGGGGAAAAAGCGGGATATGCAACAGATCTCGGGTGTATCACGAGGGAAATCATAGACTTGCTAAAGGGGTCTGAAACTTTAGTGATTGAGTCAAATCACGACCTTGATCTTTTAAAAAACGGTGCATACCCATATTATCTAAAACGACGTATCTTATCGGACCTTGGCCATTTATCAAATGATGATTGCGCAAGCGCTGCCCTGGAAATAGCAAAAGGCGGAGCAAGAAAAATTATTTTAAGCCATTTAAGTAACGAAAATAATACGGCGGAGTTAGCCTTTCAAGCGACATTTTCAAAACTCTTGGGTGCCGGTGCTGAAAATGACGTAGAGGTTCTTGTTGCCGATAGACGTTTGGCAAATATGGCATGCGCTTTGTAAGGAGATCTGGATGCTGACGGTTAAAATACTATGTGTAGGAAAGTTAAAGGAAGCCTATTTTTATAATGCGTGTGATGAGTATTTAAAACGGCTTTCAAAATACTGCAGAGTTGAAATTGTTGAAATTAAAGAAGAACGTCTTCCGGACTCTCCGTCTGAAAAGCAATTAAATGAAGCTCTTCTGGAAGAGGAAAAACGCATTCTTGAAGCGATTCCAAAAGGTTCCTTTTTGATTGCGCTTTGTGTTGAAGGCGATCAGATCTCCAGTGAAGATTTTGCCCGTCAAATAAACGATTGGCAAGTCGGGGGAGAATCTAAACTATGTTTTCTTATCGGGGGATCAGAGGGACTGTCCGATAACGTTAAAAAACAGGCTGGGTACCGAATATCCCTGTCTAAAATGACCTTTCCGCACCATTTGGCACGTGTTGTACTGCTTGAACAACTTTATAGGGCTTTTCAGATTGTTACGAACGGAAAATACCATAAATGATTCTGTTGAAAGATCGCTATGTGATTTATTCGTGCGGCTATGCAGTGTAAATGGAAAATAAAGAAAAAAATAAAACGGCAGAGTTCTGCCGTTTTGCTTATAGAATATGAAATTTACAAAATTATAATGTGCGCAGCACGATTTTTTCGTAAACATCGAGTAAGTCACGCCGTACTGCCATAGCAGAACTATCGATTAAAGTGCTGGCAGTTGCTGCGGCAAGCGCATATTTTACAGTTGCTTCGGGCGTCATTTTTTGTTCGATTGCAAGAGATAAGGCGCCGACAAGTACATCTACAATGCCAATTGAATTAATCACATTTACAACAGGTGCTTCTGCATAATATGCAACATCGCTTGTTACGTACAAAACACCTTTTGGCAAAAAGGAAACTAAAACGCCATGTGCGCCCCGCTGTATTAACTTTCTGGCTTGCGGAAGGGCATCTTCGGGAGTCCTGACTGAAACACCCATCATTTCGGCAAGCTGCAAAGTGTTTAACTTGACAAAAGCCGGACCTGCTGTAAGCGAATGTTCCAAACGCGGGCCTTCCGCATCTATGATAAGAGGGATATTTGCTTCGGTTACTGTGGAGCAAAGTTTAGAATAATATTCAACCGGGAAATCCGGCGGTGTACTACCGGAAATAACGACTAAGCTTCCTTCGCGGAGGTGTCCCCTTAAACGATTTAAAAGAAGATTAAAGTTCGCTTCGCTTACATTAAATCCAGGTTCATTGATGTCAGTATGGGTCGTGCCCTCGCAATATATTTTAATATTGACGCGACATTCGCCCGATACTTCGACAAAATGATGATCGATACCAATTGAGTTTAACATGTCCTTAATGAAGCGGCCATGGCGGCCTGCAATAAAACCGAGTGCCAGCGTTTCTCCGCCGAGAGATTTTACCGCTTTTGAGACGTTTATTCCTTTTCCGCCTGCATTAATAAAAGTTTTTGTGGCGCGGTTTACTTCCCCGATTTGAAAATTGGGAACGTTTAGAATACGGTCAATTGCGGGATTAAGTGTCACTGTGATAATCAAAAGCGGCACCTCCTATATCTTCTATTTTAACAAAATGAGCTCTATTAATCAATATACATACATGAAAAAAGTGTAAGGATGGTGCTTTTTCCTTTTCAAAAACGGCGTTCGGTGTTATAATGACAAATGGTCCTTTAATATATGTGGCAAATGCGATATGCCCCTTTTTATAAATTTGGTTAATTCGGCGTGCCGCTCGCTGAAAAGCGGCAACCGCGTCACTGCCAAACAGGTTTCAAATTGAGCTTTTGTTGGTATTTCTACTGCGGTTCATGGAGTTTTATATGAAAAAAATCGCAATACTTGGTCTTGGTTATATCGGACTGCCGACTGCAATTACGCTTGCTGATGCGGGATTTGTTGTAGCTGGTTTTGATACGAATCAGGAAATAGTCAATATCTTGAATACCGGAAGAATACATATTGTTGAGCCGGGACTTGGGGAAGCATTAAATCGGTCTGTCAGCAGCGGTCGACTTACTTTTTCAAACGAACTTACAGGGGCGGATGTTTTTTATATAGCGGTGCCTACGCCTTTTTATTCCGAAATGGGTAGAATCAGCGCCGATTTAAGCTATGTAAAATCAGCCGCGTCGATGATTGCAAAAGTGATTAAGGAAGGAAACCTTGTTATTTTGGAATCTACTGTTCCGCCGCGGACAACAGAAATGATATCTAAAATAATTGAAGAGGAAAGCGGTTTGAGGGAGCAGGACTTTTGTATCGCACATTGTCCTGAGCGGGTTATTCCGGGCCATATGCTGGAAGAACTGAAAAATAATGACCGCATTGTCGGAGGTCGTACAAAAAAAGCCGGTGAAATGGCTAAGGAGATCTATGAAAAAGTTTTGGTAAAAGGGAAAATCAGACTGACAGACGATTTGACAGCGGAAATGTGTAAGCTGACCGAGAATACATTCCGTGATATTAATATTGCATTTGCAAATGAATTATCAATTATTTGTGATGAACTTGGAATTGATGTGTTTGAACTCATCTCTTTGGCCAACTGTCATCCCAGAGTCAATATATTAAACCCCGGCGTTGGCGTTGGCGGGCATTGCATTGCTGTTGACCCATGGTTTATTTACGAACAATTTCCGGAAGAGGCGAAACTGATTTATGCTGCACGTCTTCGTAACGATTCCAAGCCGAAGTATGTTGCGGATTGCGTTTTTAATGCCGTAAAAGATAAAAAAGATGCAGTGATCGCTGTTTTGGGACTTTCTTATAAACCGGATGTGGACGACCTTCGGGAAAGCCCGTCTATTGAACTTTGTCATGAACTCACTCAACTGGGCTGCAAGGTCATTGCGTGCGAACCCTTTGTAGACTCAGATGTAAACGGGATTTTAAATCTTCCTCTTGAAGAGGCAATCCGCCGTTGTGATTATTCCGTAATTACTCTTAAGCACACTGTCTTTTCAGAGAACAAAGATTTAATCGCCTCAAAGCCTTATTATGATTGTGTCGGATTAATGAAATAATTTAGGAGCCTGTTTCGAAAGGTGTTTTGCCAATGGGTTTTTGCACTGAATTTAATAATATATTTAAGCAGTATATTAAACGAAACGGCGCTGACCAGCTTTATACATGGATTGCGGGGACAGATTTTTTTACAGCACCCGCCAGTACAAGGTTTCATGCTGCATATGAAGGCGGACTTTTAGAACACAGCTTAAACGTTTTTCACAACCTCGTTGCAAGATACCCCGAAGGCGGCGGATATGAAGTGGAGAGCCTTGCGATTTGTGGGCTTTTACATGACCTCTGCAAAGTTGAGTTCTATAAAGTATCAACCAGAAATGTAAAAAATGAGGCGAAGGGATGCTGGGAGAAGGTTCCGTTTTATATAATCGACGAACGGTTTCCCTATGGGCACGGGGAAAAATCAGTTTTTCTTATAGAACGTTTTATGTCTCTCACGGCAGAGGAGGCGTTGGCAATACGCTGGCACATGGGCGGATTTGACAGCGATGCGAAAGCCGGAGGCTATTCCATATCGGCTGCATTTTCAAAATGTCCGCTAGCCGTTATGCTCCATATTGCAGATCTTGAGGCAACGTATCTAACGGAAGTTCAGAATAATGGTGTATAACATAATAGATCTTTTTTGGATTTACTTTCTGATGATATCCTTGATTGGATTTTGCCTATCAGCGGCAGATAAGTTTGCTGCAATAAAAGGCCGCAGAAGGATACGCGAAAAATCATTATTTCTTGTTGCTTTCTTAGGAGGAGCAGCCGGAATGTACCTATCTATGCTGCTATTTCGTCATAAGACAAAGCATAAACGATTTATGATTACCCTTCCGGTTATAATTGTTATTCAGTTCTTTTTTATAATAAAATTCGTTATTTGATGTTTATATGACCAAAGCCGCGAAAGAAAATCTTCCGCGGCAGGTCATGCGATGCGTTTTTTCTGTGGCTGCAAGCTCATTTGCAGCATTTTTTAGGTGTTTTATGTTCTTTGCAACGAGCACACAGTCAATTTGATTTTTTCTCGCGGGGCTGTATAAGATATACAGCCCCGGTATATCAACAGCAGCGGATGAAGTCACCCGCGACGGAACAAAAAGCCGGATAAAACGGGCGGGAGGACGGCACCGCACGCTGGAATTTTCCGCTGCTACTAAACTATATGCACAGAGCCGAAAGCCTGTTACCGCACTCTTTTTGGGTATTTATCGGGAATGCGAAAATTTATATAAAAACATCAATTTTAGGAGTGAAAAAAGATGAAGCTGGCGCCCTCAATTTTATCGGCAGATTTTGCGAACTTGGAAAGGGATATCAAAAAGATTGAGCATGCCGGAGCGCAGTATGTCCATATAGATGTAATGGATGGTCATTTTGTGCCGAATATAACGCTCGGTGCGCCTGTTGTTAAAGCGATTCGAAAAATTACCGGCCTAACGCTTGACGTTCATCTTATGATTTCTGAACCGAGCCGTTATATTAATGATTTTATAAAAGCAGGCGCTGATATTATCACGGTGCATTTGGAGTCTAATGGCGACGTAAAAGAGCAAATCAAAATGATTA
>JANZZB010000083.1 GCA_026419635.1 Clostridiales bacterium
ATCAACTTTTGCAAAACAGCTTAACGCAATATTGCTCCCGATGGGCGGCACAGTATATGTGGGTGGTATGGATACAAAAGACAAAGCGCTTCTTTACGACATCCGGCGCACAATCGGCATGGTCTTTCAAAATCCGGATAACCAGATTGTAGCAACCGTTGTAGAGGAAGATGTTGCGTTTGCACCTGAAAACATGGGCCTACCCCCCGCTGAAATCAGACAACGGGTCGACGAGGCTCTTTTAACCGTCGGCATGCAAAACTACAAGCTGCACGCTCCAAATCTCTTGTCCGGCGGGCAAAAACAGAGGGTTGCGATCGCTGGTGTCATCGCAATGCGTCCCCGTTGTATTGTTCTCGATGAGCCGACCGCGATGTTGGATCCGCAGGGACGTGCGGAGATTTTGTCTACCATCAAAGATTTAAACCGCAAATATGGCATTACGATTATTTTAATAACGCATAATATGAATGAGGCCGCCGAGGCAGACCGGATTCTCGTACTTTCAAAAGGCTCTCTGCTCCTAGACGGCACACCCAAAGAGGTATTTTCGAAGGTAGAAACCTTGTTATGTGCCGGTCTTTCCGTACCGCAGACAGTCGAGCTTCTTTACGAACTTCGTAAAAAAGGTTATCCTGTCCCTTCCGGTGCTTTGAGTGTTTCAGAGTGTGCGGATGCATTGTTCAAATTTCTGGAGGCTTAACCTTGTTAAACGTAATTGAGGTAAAAAATCTAACTCAAATATATAGTGCGGATACTCCTTTCGAACAAGTGGCAATTTTTAATGTATCATTTCAAATTTCGAAAGGCGAATTTGTCGGCATTATGGGGCATACCGGATCCGGAAAGTCAACGCTTGTTCAGCATCTTAACGGTCTGATCAAGCCAACTTCCGGTTCGGTTTTGATTAACGGAGAAGATATTTGGGCCGAGCCCAAAGAAATAAAGAAATTTCGATTTAAGGTCGGAATGGTTTTTCAATACCCTGAGCATCAGCTTTTTGAGGAAACGGTTTTTGCGGATATCGCATTCGGTCCAAAAAACATGAGGCTTTCGGATGAAGAAGTGGAAGAGCGTGTGCACGAGGCTATTCAATTTGTCGGACTTTCACCCGACATTCTTGATAAATCCCCGTTCGACCTCTCCGGCGGGCAAAAACGACGGGTGGCAATTGCAGGGGTTATCGCAATGCGCCCCGATATTCTGATTTTGGACGAACCTACAGCAGGGCTTGATCCAAAAGGCCGTGAAGAAATCTTGTCTCATATCTCCGAATACCATAAAAAGCAAGGTGCAACCGTCCTGTTCGTTACGCACAGTATGGAAGATATTGCACGCATCGTAGACCGGATTATCGTAATCAGAAGAGGAGAAATTCTGCTTGATGGTACTCCGAAAGAAGTTTTTTCAGAAGCGTATACATTAAAAAAGGCGGGACTTACCGTGCCGCAGATCACCAGCGTATTTATCCGTTTAAAAGAAATGGGCATTCCTGTCGACACCTCCGTTTATACAGTGGAACAGGCCCTTGATCAGCTTGTCTCGTTAAAAGGGAGGCGGTCATCATATTAAAGGATATTACAATCGGCCAGTTTTTCCCCGGTGATACCGTGATTCATAAACTTGACCCAAGAATAAAGCTAATTGCCACTTTCTTATATATTGTGGCCATTTTTATGGCAAAAAGTGATACCATTACCCACGGTATCGTCTCTTACGGTCTCTCTTTGTTGTGGCTGTTTATCATAACAACAATCTCTAAAATCCCTATTAAACTCATGTTAAAAGGGCTTAAACCGCTTCTGTTTATTATTGTTTTTACAGCTGTATTAAATGTTTTTTACACTCCGGGGCGCGTTTTATTTGAGTTTTATTTTCTTCACGTTACTTACGAAGGGATTGTACTGGCCTTTTTCATGGTTATCCGAATCATACTTTTAATCACGGGTACGTCCCTTCTGACCTATACAACATCCCCGATTATGCTGACAGACGGCATCGAAACTCTTTTAAACCCGCTGAAAAAAATAAAAGTGCCCGTGCACGAGCTGTCCATGATGATGACGATCGCACTTCGTTTTATCCCGACTTTAATTGAGGAAACCGAGAAAATCATGAACGCACAAAAAGCCAGAGGTGCCGACTTTGAAAGCGGGAATCTGATTGAGCGCGCAAAATCTCTTGTCCCGATTCTGATTCCTCTTTTTGTTTCTGCCTTCCGCCGTGCCGATGAACTGGCCATTGCCATGGAGTGCAGATTATATCAAGGCGGCGAAGGCCGAACACGTCTAAAAGAGTTACGTCTCTATAAAATAGATTACACCGCTCTCTTTTTGTGTCTGATTTTTTTCTTTTTCATCATCGCATCAGGAAAAATGTTATGATGAAAAATATTGCACTTACCCTTTCTTACGTTGGGTCGAATTATCACGGATGGCAATCACAAAAAAATGCCGTTACTGTTTCGGACACGCTTAGAACTGCGCTTACCAAACTGACCGGTGAGTCTGTCACCCTGATAGGATGCGGACGTACTGATGCCGGCGTACATGCAAAGATCTATGTTGCCAATTTTCATTCGCAAACATCTATTCCAATGGAACGACTTCCGTTTGCGGTAAATACACTGTTACCGTTCGATATTTCCGTATCAAGTGCTAACATCGTATCCGACAAATTTCATGCAACCTATTCGTGTACAAAGAAAGAGTATACCTATTTCATTCTCCCTTCCGGAATACGCGATCCGTTTTATATCAATCGGGCATATCAGTGCCATTACCGTTTGGAAACAGACAAAATGTGTCAGGCCGCTTTACATTTTGAAGGGACACACGATTTTGCAGCCGTAAGATCCCTTGGAACAGCCGTTAAAAGTACAGTCCGAACAATACATTGGTGTAAGGTACATAAGTTAGAAAACGGTTTAATCGCAATATGTATCGCGGCAGACGGTTTTCTTTATAATATGGCAAGAGCGATTGCCGGCACGCTTCTTTGCGTGGGTTACGGCAACCTATTACCGGATGATATTCCTAAAATATTGGAGAGTTGCGACCGGGAATTGGCCGGTCCAACTGCGCCTCCAGAGGGACTGTATCTTACCAGACTCTGGTATGAAAAGGAGGTGCTTTTGGGTCATGGCGTCAAAGAATAAAAGAGACGGCAACATCATACCATTTGCATCGGATAACAGGATTCGTGCAGTGCGTTTTCTAAAACGTGTCATACTATTTCTTTTTTTTGTGTCATTTTTATTTTCCGCTTATATCTATCGCGGCAATCTGAATATCCATAGTCTGAAACGATTTACCACTTATCTTAATCTGGGTGCTTCAAAGCCAGTAAGCTTAGAAGGTTCAATGCCTCTTGATTCGGGCATTTCAAATTGCTATTCCGTAATCGGCGGCGGACTCGCCGTACTCAATCGGGATACGCTAAAGTACCTTAACGTCGCCGGATCGGAAGATATGGAGGTTCAGCTGGACTTTTCAAAACCTGCTATCTCCTCCTCTGATAAACTTTTGTTATGTTACGATCGGGGATCAAATTCGATATGTGTTTCAAATACATATAAAGTAATTTTCCAAAAATCCCTGACATCATCCATCATTAATGCAGCCATGGGAAAAAACGGTGCTTTTTCCGTAGTAACGGATGAAAACGGCTTTCGATCAGCTGTCACCGTGTTTGACAACAAGCAGCAGGAAATTTATTTATGGAAAACTTCCGAATACTTTATATCATCTACTGCTATGTCTCCTTCCGGCAAAAAAATGGCTGCTGCCGTTTTTTACGGTGATGGAATTAACGTTGTTTCTAAAGTAATTATTTTTGATATGTCAAAAGATAAACCGATAGGCGAATTTCCGCTGGACAACGAATCTATTTTAGCAATTCATTTTGTTTCTGATAACCATATTTCAGTGATAACTGATGCAAAAGCAGCTGTGTATGATCTTCAAAAAGGTTTGCTGAATTCTTTTGTTTATGGTCACGGAGCTCTATCCGGTTTTGCATTTCCGGATGATCGGGGCGCACTTTTGGTTCTTGATTCCGGCACCGCAAAAAAGGCGATCCATCTGACTATGCTGGATAAAAACGGAAAGAAATGCGCCGAAAATGTTTTGCAGGGCGAAATACAGGGCATCTCCTCATTAGGCAGGTACGTAGGTATTTTGTCAACTGACAAGGCATTCTATCTTAATCGCGATCTAAAGGAAATACGCGAACCGGAAGAAGCGCTTGGGGCAAAGGAAATTTACATGCGTGACGACGGATCTGCGTTTTTAATTTACAACAATCGAGCCGAGCTTTCTATGCAAAAGTAAAATAATAAGGTTTATTATTTATACATATTGTGAGGTGCCATATGGGAAATAGTCTGCTCATAGACGTTGCGATTGCCGTTTTCTTGCTGTTATCCGCTTTCGCCGGGTCAAACACCGGATTAATCCGATCTTTATTTGGGCTGATCCGGTTGCTGGTTGCCTATATTGGCGCCGCTTTTATTGCAAAGCTTCTTACACCAATTGTTTCCGTTATGTTCTTTTACTCCGGCATCCAGGGAAAGATTTCAACAATCACACAAAGCATGTCGTCAAACATTTTAAACGCCGCATCCTCCGGCGCCACAAAAGTCGGTTCGCAAATTTCGCAGGCATCCTCCACTTTATCGTCAATTGCGCAGAAAGCGGGACTTCCCAAAGTACTTGCGGAAAGCTTGGGATTAAAATTTTCAATAGCAACACCAAAAACAGGTGAAAATCTGCTTGACGTTGCATCTCGTATAGTTTCTGAAAACATCGCTTATATTGTAGTATTTTTACTGACATTTGTTATAATACTTATAGTCGTAAGTTTTTTTACAGGCTGGATGATCGGACTCATCCGTTTCATCACGCCTCGGTCTATTGACCGATTTTTCGGATTCTTTTTTGGAATATTGGTCGGTGGGCTTTGGGTGTTTCTTTTTTTCCAGTTTACAAAAATTGCGATGCCCGCACTTTATCTAAGCGGCGGACTGTTTGCTCCGGATGTAATCAAAAATTCTTTGCTTGTTCCTTATTTTACGAACCCAGCGTTTTTTTCATTTATGCCGGAGATGTTTAAAAGATATTTAGTTCAGGGTGTGAGTTAATGAATCTACCAAATGCATTATCGCTGCTTCGAATATTGCTTGTGCCTATCTTTGTTGTCATCTTTTTTTCGAACAGCCCCGACGCTTATTTTATTGCTGTTTTTATCTTTCTTTTCGCTGGTCTTACCGATATACTGGATGGAATGATCGCCAGAAAGTACAACATGATTACGCGTTTAGGCAGAATACTTGACCCCTTGGCGGATAAGTTCATGATTTTTTCAGCACTTTTATGTCTTTCGATAAAAAACATGCTGCCTTGGTGGATTACGATTTTTTATTTAATAAAAGAAATTTTGCAAATCGTATTTGGAGCTGTTTTTTACAGTCGCTTAAAAGATGTTCCGTCCTCAAACAAAATTGGCAAAACGGCGACCATCATTTTTTATATTGCTATCGTTATATTGATATTATTTAATCATGTCTCATATCAATTAAAAATAAGTCTATTTCTTTTGGCCCTTATTTTTGCGCTCACTTCTTTTGTGACATATTATTTCAGTGCAGTAAAAGTAGCATCCGGAAAAAAAAGGTCATTATAAATTCTCAAAAAATAGCCGGCCTTTTGAGCCGGTAATAAAACTTCTGCTGTTTCCCGCGCGAAACGACAGAGAGAGCCTGACATAATTTTTGATAATCGCGCGGAGAAATGGAATTGTCTATGCAAATGCCGCTATGTTCTCGCTGCAAAAAAAATATAGCCGTAATTTTTCTTACAAAATTGGAAAATGGTGTTACCGTAAATGAAGGAATCTGCTTAAAGTGCGCAAAAGACCTTGGACTAAAACCCGTTGACGATATTATGCAAAAACTTGGAATATCCGATGACGATCTTGATGTGGTTTCCAGTGAGATGCTTGAAGCAGCCGGAGGGATAGATGGCCTTTCCGATTCGGATAACGATGAAAATCTATCCAATACAGCAACGTTTCCTTTTCTGAATAAATTTTTCGGCGATATGAAATACGATGGCGGCAGTACCGAAAAAAGTAAAAACTCAGATCATCAAAAAACCAGAGCAGAAAAGAAAGACGATAAACGAAAATATCTTGAGAATTACGCAATCAACCTGACTGAACGCGCCCGTCTTGATCAGCTTGATCCAGTTATTGGCAGGGAACAGGAAACCGAGCGGGTCATCCAAATCTTAAACCGTCGGCAAAAAAACAATCCCTGTTTAATCGGCGAGCCCGGTGTCGGAAAAACAGCTATTGCAGAAGGTCTTGCACAGAAGATTTCTCGCGGCGATGTTCCTTATAAGCTTATGGATAAGGAAGTTTACCTGCTTGATTTAACTTCTCTTGTTGCCGGTACACAATTCCTGTCTCTTATACACATCT
>JANZZB010000084.1 GCA_026419635.1 Clostridiales bacterium
GTTGCCGGTACACAATTCCGCGGACAGTTTGAAAGCCGAATGAAAAGTTTGATTGATGAAATAAAAAAACTCGGCAATATCATCCTCGTTATTGATGAAGTCCATAATTTGGTGGGAGCAGGAGACGCGGAAGGGTCCATGAACGCGGCGAATATACTCAAACCTGCACTCTCACGCGGAGAAATACAGGTAATTGGTGCAACCACTTTTACAGAGTACCGTAAG
>JANZZB010000085.1 GCA_026419635.1 Clostridiales bacterium
CTACTGTCAGGGCGCCTGTCTATGCACTGATTGACGGCAGTCCGGACGTCACAATGACGAAGGAAGCCTTTGTTGATGTGGAAGTGGTGAAAAAACGTTGAGCATCATTATATCCGGCTTAAGACTTCCTCTCGAATCTGACGATTATGAGGCATTTTCGCTTGCGCTGAGCCGTGCTGGTTTATTAAAATCGGATGTCCGTTCTTTGTCAATATACAAACGATCTTTTGACGCACGCCACGGCAAAATAACAAAGGTTTTATCTGTTTTAATCAATGCGCCTGAAGTAGAAAACGAAATAATTTCCAGGGCGTCCAAATCGGAAGTCAGAAAAAAGGCAGAACCATACCGGATTATACCGAAGGGGAAAAAGACATTATCAACACCTCCGGTCATTATCGGATTTGGACCGGCAGGTATATTTGCTGGACTTATGTTGGCTAAACACGGTTATCGTCCGATTATATTGGAAAAAGGTTCCGAAATCAGCCGACGTGATCAAGCAGTTTCCGATTTTTTCAGCAGAGGATCTTTAGATGAAACATCTAATATCCAATTCGGAGAAGGCGGAGCAGGAACTTATTCCGATGGCAAACTAACAACCCGAATATCGGATGAACGCTGCGAGCTCGTATTAAGCGAACTTTGCAACCACGGTGCACCGGAAGAGATCTTACAATTATCAAAACCACACATTGGTACCGATTTGCTGAAGGAAATTATAAAATCCATACGGCGCGAGATACTATCATTAGGCGGAGAAATTCGCTTTTCTACAGAAGTCACCGATTTTGAAATCCGGGATAATGCACTCTGTGCAATTAAAACCGGAGAGGAAAAGATCACTTGTGAAAAAGCTATCCTTGCAATCGGGCACAGTTCAAGAAATACGTTTGAAAAACTGCTTAAAAGCGGAGTATCGATTTCACAAAAATCATTTGCCGTAGGTCTACGAATTGAACACCGGCAGGACGCAATTAACCGTGCAATGTACGGAAAATACGCGGACCATCCAATACTACCCCCTGCGGAATATAATCTTACAGACTATCAAAACGGGCGGTCATGTTACAGTTTTTGTATGTGCCCGGGTGGCTCCGTTGTCGCGGCAGCAAGTGAAGAAGGCACTGTTGTTGTAAATGGAATGAGTTTACACGCAAGAAACGGCGAGAACGCAAACAGTGCGATTGTCGTCTCTGTTACTCCTGAGGATTTTGAATCCAACCATCCGCTTTCCGGCGTTTCATTTCAGAGAAAAATAGAGCGTTCAGCCTTTACATTAGGAGGCGAAAACTATTTTGCTCCTTGTCAGCTCGTTGGTGATTTCATAAAAGGTATTCCATCTAAAAAAAGCGGAATGATTACGCCATCTTATCCGATAGGCGTTACGTTCTGCGACCTGTCAGGGATTTTTCCTGACTTTATTTCAGATACGATCAGAAAATCTCTTATCATATTTGACAAAAAAATCAAAGGCTTTGGTTTTGAAGAAGCTTTATTGACGGCTCCTGAAACCCGAACCTCATCACCGGTCCGGATCGTCCGCAATCAGGAGACAATGGAAAGTATCACCGTTTCTAACCTGATCCCTTGCGGTGAAGGAGCGGGATATGCAGGCGGAATCATTAGCGCAGCCGTTGACGGAATACGCGCAGCGGAACGGATTATGGAAGAATATAAGCCTTTAGAAGATTAAGTTTTTGGTGAAAACATGGAACAGATTGCGAAAATAACAAAAGTACTGGAGAATGGGCTTGCAGAAGTGGAAGTTCGAAGACAGACTTCCTGCGGGCATGATTGTGATAGCTGTCATGGTTGCGGTGCGCCGAAAGAACTGATTCGCGTAACTGCGGTTAACACGGCAAAAGCAAAAGCAGGGGACAGTGTGCTTGTTAGCTCTGATTCTGGAAAAATTTTAGGTCTTGCGGTTTTGTTTTATCTTGTTCCAATCCTCTTATTCTTCGTTTTTTATCAGTTTCAAATACCGTTTCGGGCTTTTACCGGCGGGATAAATGGAGCAATTGGATTTTTTGCAGGTATTGCAGTTTTATATTTTGTTAATCATCGTTTGTTGAAATCCAACAAAGTAGTTTTTACTATAACCTCTGTATTAAATGAAAAAACAGTTTGGTGAATTGTGATGTTTGGTTATGTGCGCCCTCTTAAAACAAATCTGTCCGATGAATCTGCGGCGCGCTTCCGAGTCGTTTACTGTGGTCTTTGTCATGCGCTAAAAAAACGTTACGGCAGCTTTATGAGTTTATTCTTAAACTATGATTTTACTTTTTTAGCACTTGTCCTCGATTCTTTCAAGGAAACAGGCCGTGTTTGCAATAAAAGATGCATTTCAAAACCATTTTACGGATGTCATTATCGGGAACCGGACAGTTCGCTTTTCCTTTCTGCTGATATAAGCGTTATATTAACCTATTACAAATTAAAAGACACAGTTCGAGACGAATCTTTTTTCAAGTCACTTTTAGCAAGACTTTTAATCCTTATCATGAAAAGAAATTACGAAAAAGCAAAAAAGCATCTTCCTGAATTTGATCAAACTGTACGTATTGAGCTACAAAAACTTGACAAAATTGAAAAGCAAAATAAAGAATCAATCGATTTGGCCGCGGATACGTTTGCTTTGTTACTCTCAAGCACCGCAAAGGAAGCTGATTTGACGAAAAAGAACGAACGTATTTTGTCCGAAATGTTTTACCACATTGGGCGTTTTATATATATAGTTGATGCGATAAATGATTTACAAGACGATTTAAAAAAGAAACGTTACAATCCGATTGCAGCACGCTTCTCGCTCACGACAGCGAATCTATCAGAGGATGAGCGAAATACTCTTTACTTCACGATTGATCATTCGCTATCATCTGCATCATCCGCTTTTGAACTGCTCGACATATCCCGCGATAGGGATATTATCATAAACATTTTATACTTTGGCCTAAGAGCAGTCACCGCCCAGGTGATGAACGGTACCTGGGGTAAAAGAAAGAGAAAATAGAAGGAATCCTTTTCCTCTTACGATCATTCGGCGTGCCGCTCGCCTAGACCGCGGCAACCGAGGTACATGTATTCGAATTATGTGCCGCGGCGAACGGAGTTACAAATGAACGACCCTTATAAGACACTCGGTGTTTCAAGAAACGCCACCGAGGACGAAATAAAAAAAACATACCGCGAATTAGCTCGTAAATATCATCCTGACAATTATGTAAATAATCCTCTTGCCGATCTTGCAGAAGAGAAGATGAAAGAGATCAACGAAGCGTATGCGTCTCTTTTAGGAAACTCCGGTAATAACTCTCAAACTGGAGGCCAACAGTGGCAGAGTAGTTACCGCCCCAATACCGCAAATAGCAATATATATGCTCAGATACGCGCTTACATTTCGATGGGAAATATCATGCAGGCTGAATCTCTCTTAAATTCCATATCGGATCGTAACGCCGAATGGGAATTTCTAAAGGGTAGTGTAGCTTATAGAAAAGGTTGGTTTGACGAAGCCAAAAGACATTATGAAACGGCTTGCAACATGAACCCGTCTAATATGGAATACCGCAATGCATTAAATTATATGTCCAGAATGAACAATACGTATCGTACTTACGGTGGTCCTTCTTCCGGAATGTCTGGCTGCGATTGCTGTGCAAACCTTATTTGCGCAGATTGCTGCTGTGAACTAATGGGCGGGGATCTGATTAGCTGTTGCTGAGGAATAAGAAATGTTTGAAAACAAATATTCAAAAAACACATCAGCTCTTGCACTGGGTGCGATCATTTCGGCTATATCAATAGGTTTACTTTATGCTGCCGGTATGCTTCCAACGATGAGAATTGCGTTATCCGCCTTAGCCGGTGTATTCAGTGCTGTTATTTTGATAAAATACGGTGTTATGCATGCAATCCTTGTATTTGCATCCACCAGTATTATTTCCTTAATCATTGTACCTGCAAAAATTCCGGGTCTCATGTATACGGCTTTTTTCGGTTACTATCCAATCTTAAAATATTTTTATGAGAAGCTTCAAAACATTCTGCTAGAAATTGCTTTGAAACTTCTTACTTTTAACATCATTTTTACAATTATGATTTCAATATCCACACGTTTGGTTGGAATTGAACATTTATTTACGCTCATAGCTCCGCTGTTTTTATATCTTGCCGCAAATTTTGCTTTTTTGTTTTACGATATTGCTTTTACCTTTTTGATTACACAGTTTAAAAGCCGTTTTAATCGTTTATAATTTGCTATAATAATTGATGTGTTATAGCAAATTAATTTTCTAATATTTGATTTTAACAGGCAAAACTGGTATAATATATTGATAACTTAATTTAGGGGTACTTACAATGTTAAAAAGTATGACGGGCTACGGGCGGGACGTCCAAACGTTAAACGGCAGAAAAATTACCATTGAACTCCGCTCGGTCAATCATCGCTATCTCGATGTCAGCATCCGTTGCCCGCGCGTATATAGTTTTTTGGAGGAATCCGTAAAAGCTATGGTTCAGTCTTTGACTGCCCGAGGTAAATTAGATTTGTTCATCTCGATTGAAACTCCGGCATCAGAAGAAGTTCAAATTTTACTGAACACACACGTTTTAGAACGTTATTTAGAGGCATTTCGTGTACTCCGAGACGAGTATTCGATTACTGATGATGTTACAGTAACACGGGTTGCAAGGCTTCCGGAAGTGTTCGACATAACACATGAGGAAGCGGACGCGCAATCATTAAAAGAAGATGTACTATGCGTTTTAAAGAACGCACTTTTACAATTCAACCAGATGCGCGAAATAGAAGGCGAAAAATTGAAAGCCGATATTATGGAGCGTATCAGTATCATATCGCAATATGTACAGGCTGTAGAAGAACGGTCGCCAAAAACGGTGGAGGAATACCGGCAGAAACTGGAACAGCGTATGAATGAGTTGCTTGTCAGCGTAAATATTGACCAGCAAAGAATTTTAACAGAAGCTGCTATTTTTGCTGATAAAACTTCGGTTTCAGAGGAAACGGTCCGATTAAAAAGCCATCTGGCTCAATTAGTTTCCCTTTTAAAATCAGAGGTTCCGGTAGGGCGTAAATTAGATTTTCTGGTTCAGGAACTCAATAGGGAAGCAAATACCATCGGATCTAAAGCAAACGATTATGAAATTTCGAAGACTGTGGTTGAACTGAAATCGGAAATTGAAAAAATTCGCGAGCAGATTCAAAATTTAGAATAGTTTAGGGGGAAGAAGTTTGAAACTAATTAACATCGGTTTTGGAAATATGGTATCGTCCTCCCGACTTGTAGCAATTGTTAGTCCGGAATCCGCTCCGATTAAAAGAATTATTCAGGAAGCCAGAGATCGGGGAATGCTTGTTGACGCGACATATGGCAGAAGAACAAGAGCGGTTATTATTTCAGATTCGGATCATGTCATCTTGTCGGCAATTCAGCCGGAAACAGTTGCAGGGAGACTTGAAAACCTTGATGATGATGCAGACGGGGAGGAATAAATTCGAATGACTTCCTCCTGCAACGGTACATTATTTGTAGTCACAGGTCCATCGGGCGCTGGCAAATCGACTGTCATTTCTAAATATCTTACTGAAAATAAAGATGTCTTTTTTTCTGTATCAGCAACTACAAGGTCCCAGCGAATTCATGAACAAAATGGCGTCGACTATTATTTTATAAAACGCAGTGAATTTGAAAAAATGCTTTCGGAAGACAAGTTTTTAGAGCATGCGGAATATGTCGGAAATTTATATGGTACTCCATCCGAACCGGTTTTCGATGCTATTAATAAAGGGCACGACGTTATTTTGCAAATTGAAGTAACCGGCGCTTTGTCAGTAAGAAAAAAATGCCCCGACGCAGTCCTTATATTTATCGTCCCTCCGTCTTTTTCCGCTTTAGAGCTACGCCTGAAAGGACGCGGTACGGAGCCGGATGAAATTATTAGAAAACGTCTGGAAAAAGCGAAAACGGAATATAAAGCGGCAGATTTGTTTGATTTTATCGTTGTTAATTCCGACGTGGAAAATGGGGCAAATGAACTTAAAACAATAATTGACGCTGAAAAGCTAAAAACAAAAAAACGAAGAAATTTTATTGAGGTATAAAACGTTTTATACCGAACTTCATTTTAGTGCGTGTTGCTCGTTCTTGAGCAGCCGTATAACCATTGCACAAACAGGTCATACATATGGCCGTTTTGTGACATCATTGTAGCGAAAGGAATGGTCATTACTATGTTGAATCCTTCATTAAGCGACCTGATGAAAAGAGTAGACAGCCGTTATCAGCTAGTCAATTTGATCGCAAGGCGTGCCCGAGATATTGTTGAAAGAGGGGATAGCGCATCTTTAAACGAAAAACCGGTTAAAATTGCCATAGATGAAATTAACGATGGTAAAGTAGTCCTCAAAAGAAAGTAATATAAGCCTGCGGGCCTTGAAGGCGGTGGTGCATGGCCGCCGCCTTTCCTGTTTTTCGGGGTGATTTTTATGGAACGGTTCCGCATATGTAAAATAGCAATTGACACCTCATTATGCACAATTGACAAGCCGTATGATTATCGGATTGATTTATCTTTGTGTGAAAACGCGTGTCCTGGAATGCGTGTGCTTGTACCGTTTGGAAGAGCTAACCGCAAAACCAACGTACTTATTTTATCGA
>JANZZB010000086.1:0-283 GCA_026419635.1 Clostridiales bacterium
TTTGTAAGGCCTACAAGATTAAGGAACATCAGTCTGCGAATTTCACTGAAACCAATCGTAATCAAAGTAAGATAGTCAAATGTAGAATTTCTGCAAAGACCGCCGAGTAATGCACCGACAAAAGCGCAGAACAGTCCAGCGCTTAAAAATGCAAGGAAAAACGGAAAATGCAGCTTCATCATTACGATTGCAGAGAAGTAACCTCCAAGTCCGACAAACGCAGCTCTTCCCATATCAAGAAGTCCGCAATAACCAATAATAAGGTTGATTGACAAAACAACAA
>JANZZB010000086.1:293-6658 GCA_026419635.1 Clostridiales bacterium
AAGCGGGAAAACAAACACTGCAGCAAGCAGGATAATAAGAGCTATTAATTTTTTATTCTTCAACATAACTGATCACACTTTCTCTGCTATCTGAGCAGGGAACAAACCCTTTGGCTTAAACAGTACAAATACAATGAAAAGACCCCAAACAATTGCATCTTTATATGAGGTAGAAACATAAGCCGCAACCATAACTTCAGCAAGTCCGAGGCAAAGTGCTCCGATGATGCAGCCTTTCAAGCTTCCGACGCCTCCTAAAATCGAGGACATCCAAGCCTTCATTGTACCGAACATAAAACCGATACCCACATAGATAAATCCGTAATAGTTGCAGAACAAAAGTCCGCCGATAACGCCTACCGCAGCGCCAAGACCATATACTATCGAAATAACGCGGTTAACAGGAACGCCCATCAATGATGTAGTAGGAATGCTTTGCGAAATACCGATGATCGCCTGACCCCATTTTGTTTTCTTAAGTACTAATGTAATGATAAGCATGAAAGCAACAGCGGTTAAAAATATATAAATCTGTAATGTTCCAACAATTATATTGCCAAGGTGTAGTTTGGTATTTGAAAAAATACCGAGGTCAAACGAAAATGTCTCCGGACCCCAAAATACCATAATAAAGTTACGCATGATATATGCAATACCGACGGCGCTGATTGTAGGCGCGACACGGCCCGAGTAACGAACTGGTCTGTATGCAAAACGCTCAACAAGCATATTTACTATATAACCGGCAATCATACCACCAAGTATGGCCAGGAACGGATTAAGCCCGCTTGCAATCATCATAAATGTTACAAAGCAACCTACGGCATAAACGTCACCATGAGCAAAGTTTAACAGTTCCAAAATACCGTAAACCAGGTTATATCCGATAGCGATCAACGCATACACACTTCCAACGCTAAGTGCATTTATCAGATTCTGAACAAACACATTATCCCCTTCTTCACTTTCGGATTGAACATGCTGAAAAAAGTGTAGTATATTTACTCACACTTTAAGTGGCTCAGCAAATTTTTTTATTACTGAGCCACTTAGTTAAAATGACTATTTATTTTTCTTAAATAGTAGCTAGCTAAGAATTATTAAATCAAGTAACGCTACAGTTTTTTATCCCAATTTTGTCGGAGTGTAGGAAGCAAACTGACCATTCTCAACATGCCAGTAGGAAAGAATTTTGCCAGTAACATCGCCTTTTTCATCAAACTTGATCTTACCGGTTACGCCCTGGAACTCAGGCATGCTGTGCAACGCATCGATTAATTCCTGCCCTGTGAAGTCGGCCTTATTGACGGTTTTGATACCGTTTACTGCTGCCAAAACAGCGTCATAGCCGTGCGCACTCCATTCGCCAGGTTGTGTGCCGCCAGAAAGCTCTTTGAATTTCTTCACGAAGGAAACCATCATAGTATCCGTGTTGTTTGGGTTAAACGAAGACACTGTGTACAGGCCTTCCGCATCTTTACCAGCGATCTTGAGGATCTCGGGGTTGAATTCGGAGGAGCAGCCAACTATTGCAGCCGTCAAACCGAGGCTTGCTCTTTGTTTCAAGTAGATGGAAGCTGCGGTATATTCGCCGACGAAAATAACGCATTCTACACCAGCTGATTTAAATCCGGTAATCTGAGCAGAGAAGTCACGATCGGTCGAAGGATTGTAGGTAACGGTTGAGAGGGACTTCAGGCCGAGTTTTTGAAGCTCTGCTAAAACAACATCTCTACCGCCGGTACCAAAGTCGGTGTTTTCATACATAACGCCGATCTTGGAGAAGCCGAGCTCTTTGACTGCAAACTGGGTGTCCTGGCCCATGAATGCATTGTCATCCAGTATGACTCTGAAGTAGTTTTTGAAGCCCTTGGATGTCAGCTGCGGGTTGGTGTTCGTTGAGGAAATCTCGGGCAGATTTGCCTGCTGATATGTCGGAAGAGCAGCAAGCGAACAACCGGAGTTGATATGACCGATTACGAATCTAATGTCTTTGTCGCCGACAATCTTTTGTGCAGCGATCAAAGCTTGGTTCGGGGAGCCCTGATCGTCAAATACGTCAAACGCCAATTGGTTTCCCAAAACTCCGCCGGCAGCGTTGAGTTCGTCAACTGCGATCTGAACGCCCCATTTCTGCTGCTGACCCATAACAGCGCCGTCACCGGTCATCGGTGCAACAGCTGCAAACTTAATTGTTTTGCTTGCGCTCGTACCGCCGCCATCTGTTTTTTTGTTGCAGGCTGCGAAAACGAAAACGAGGGATGACGCCATGAGTACCGCGAGGGCTCTGCGTAAAACTGTGCGTGTTTTCATTTCTTCCACTCCATCTCACAAATTTATTTATTAAGTAGGATCCCCTACCAATAAATCCAAAAATCGACAGTCTTGACAGACTGCTATAGCCTAGGAAAGATGCTTTTCCCTCTTTAAACAATCAACGACTCAAAACGTGCGCAAAGAGGTAATAACGATTCGCTAAGAAAATATCGAAGATCCCGAGCATACAAAAAAAAACAAAAATGTGACTTTTTAACAAACCGCCTCGTTTTGGTTTAAACTGTTTTTTTCGTGTAAGCATCAGCTGTCAAAATGACTTCAACATGTCTTAAAATTAATGTCTATTCATAGGCAAGCACTTACTTTTTTATGCTATATGTACAAAACACAAACCCATCTGAGTGGTATTAAACCACGAATTCAATATACAGTCAAGTTTATTTCAGTTTAGTCTGTCAATTTTTTATTGTCAATACATAATTTCATCTTTGCATGAATTATTTTTATGTAAATAAAGGAAGCTTCATTTTCCGTATTTCGTACATAAAATATTTCATAACAAATAATATTGTTTAGCATTGTAACATATTATTATTTTTTTTTCAATTATAATTATTTTTTTGTTTTTTTTGACATACTTTATAAAATTTATCGACAATGATATTACACTAAAAATGGCGGAAAACAGTTTGTTTTCCGCCATATCCTGATCTTAAATAATAAGGAACACTATATTTTATTATGTTTTGGGCTGCTGCTTCTCCAGTTCCCGCTCAAAATATATTCCGGTAACATGAATATTCGCCGCAGATACTTTAAGTCCAGTCATAGACTCAACAGCCGCGATGACATTTTCCTGAACTTTTGAAGCCACATCGCAGATGACAAAACCGTATTTAACGAGGATGAAAATATCAATTGAGACATCGTCGCCCAAAAACTGAATTTTTACCCCTTTTGAAAGATTCTTTTTCCCAAGTAACTCTGCAATGTCGGACCCAAGCCCCGAGGAAAGCGAACTGACTCCTTTGACTTCGCTTGCCGCCAACGCAGCGATTGATGCAACGACATCTTCCGAAATGCGTACGCTTCCCTGTTCCTGCGATGACGCCCAATAATCTTTGTTGTCAGCCATATTTTTCACCTCTCTATTGCGGATTTTAACACATCTTTGCAAAAAATAAAAGTCATATTTTTGATCATTGTTAGCTGACTATTATGAACATTAATCAATAAAAACATAGTTGTTATTAGTTATCAATTATAACACGTATTCCAACAGTCTGATTTTATAACTAATATCATTTTTAGGGGAAAACATCCCCTAAAAATGATATTTAACCAGAATTAAAAAGATGTGTCAAAATGTTATATTTTATAACCTAATATGTTTCAATAATTTTAATTTTTTCAGCAGAAACTGTAACTTCACCCATAACGATATCCTGTATCTTAGCAGCATCCTGAGCCTTTAGACCACCCGAAGGTGATTTTACGACAACGCTTATTCCCGTATCGTTTATCGATACAACGCAGTCAGTGTATCCTTTTGCGACGATCAGGTTTTCGATACGAGCTTCCCTCATGGCTGTCGATGCCATAGACGTCAATTCTTCTGACGCTTTGTCGCGGGCTGTTTGCTCAATCTTCTGATTTGCGGCCGTTTCTTTCAGGATGTTCATCGCCTCATCCCTTGCGCGCTGCCGCGTCAACCGGGCACGAGCAAAATATTGACTGTCCGCTTTTTCATCCTCTTTTGTCTTGTCGGTGGCATCCTTTGTTGTGGAATTGCCGTCTGTTTGTTCTTCGACAAGCTGAGCTTCACCAAGGATCTTTCCTGCCTCTACGTCACTTGCAGCCGACAGATCCTCGGATGACCTTGAATAGCTCCAGTTTAAGTAAACTGCGACACAAAGCATTAGCACTACAACCGCGCCTACCGCGCTGCCTTTTTTTATGACCATTTTCCGTTTCCTCCTTAGTCTTTCATTTTTATTACAGATATATTATCAGACGTAACTCCGGTAAGAGACCGAATCGCATCGGTGACCATTAGTTTTACATTCGGATCGTCCGCACCGTCGCAGATAACGAGCGCTCCCCTATATTCAGGCAAATTCTCCTTTACTTTAAGCGGAGATTCACCTCCCGACTCGGAAGAGACAACCATTGGCCTTGAGTTGCTGTCTTTTTCAAAAGTGCCGTTTTCCTTTTGACCGTTTTCCCGAATGTTTTCGCTCTGATCAAGCGCATAAACCGATTCTGCACCTGATTTTAACGTCAGAGCAATTTTGACCCGCCCTACGCCATCAATGGATGACAGCATTGTTTCCAGCTTTTTTTCTTCGGTATTCACATCATAGGACGATACGGTTTTTACATCCGATTTTTTTACGATGTCCTTTTTCGAACCGCCGGACGGAATGATCATTAAAATCAGTCCGAAAACAAGCACCAAGAGCGCGTACTTATATTTTATCGCAAGATTCAATAACAGCTTCAGTCTTCCTTTTTCATTCATTTCTTTTCACCCGCCTTTATGTTCCTGCAGTTCAAATTTCAGTCCGCATTCTTTTTCAATCAATGCTCCGACTTTTTTTATTTGATCCATTGTCGGCTTTTTATCATATTTAATTTCCGCTGAGCGGATTGCAAAGACGCCATCTTTATCAATGACGCTTTCAAAACTTACATTTAAATCAATCCCATAAGTCGATTTTGCTTTTTCCTCAATATATTGCGATATTTTTGTTGCAACTGTGCTGTTAACCAGTTTTTCTTCTTTTTCAGCACCCGTTTTGGCAGCCCCTTCTATC
Organism: Clostridiales bacterium; assembly: GCA_026419635.1. Lineage (GTDB taxonomy): Bacteria > Bacillota > Clostridia > Oscillospirales > Butyricicoccaceae > UBA6114. The sequence goes on from JANZZB010000086.1 coordinate 5,387, forward strand.
TGCTTGCGCATTTGCGTTGTCGGTATGTTAAAATCAAACAGATTGCCTTTCTTAGCAAACGGAGTGATCAAAGCAAGAATGATGAGCAGAGATCCTGCGATACGGGTGATTTCACGCAGCGCGCCGACGCCGGCGAACGACGACGCAATAGACGAAGCAATGGCAGCGGCCGTTACCGCTACAATGATTCCACCGATTGTTGCCGTCATGATGGTCTTAAAAAGGCAATGGCCACAATCAGCGAAATGCAGAATAACGTTAGACATCCGCAAAGCATGCCAAAAGCCAGACCAAAACTGTCACCGATTCCATCCATCAGTTCGCCGAGCTCCTTCGGACAAACAGGAGCGCTGATAGCGGCTGCAGCTTTGTAAACAAGATAGTGAATTCCTGATGTAATAAGGGGTGTAAAGCACATTGCAAGTATTGCGATCATACCGTAAACACCGATAGAATTTTTCAGCATTCCCGCTCCGGCAAGCATACTTTCCGATGCGTCACCCAGAACGGAACCAACCACGGGAAGTGCCCCCGAAACCGCTACTTTTAATGTCTTGACTGCAAAGGCATCCGCACTTCCTGCAATAGCCCCGCTGACGCTGATATAGGCTACAAATACAGTTAGCAGCAGTTTAAGAGATGTGCTACATATCCATTTGATAAATCCGGCAGTCTTTTTCATCAGGTCGTTCGACAACGCAGCGTTTGCTGCTATTAACGCAATATACGCATAGACAAGCGGCAATATGACACGGTTTATAAGCGTAATCAAAAATTCAGAAAAAAGCATTGTCCCAAAACATTGCGCAGTACCCGACGTTGGCATCCCTCCCATCGCCGTAGCTGTTGCGACTGTCGGCATCAGAACCTTGGAAAACACTGAAACGTCAGCAATCGTTTTGGTGCAAAGACCCAGCATCGCTTTAATGTTTGCCGCAGATGTTAATGTAATTGCCGCAGAGCCCGCTAAACTGACGTAATTTGGCGTACGCGATCCGATGGCCGCACTTGAGGAATTCGCCAAAATCGTTGCGCAAATACCACAAATAGCGGAAATTGCAAACATAGCAAAGGCGCTTGACAAAGCGGTTTTAAATATATTCGGAATTTTTGATTTAGCACTGTTCCAGATCTTTTGCAGTGAATCATCAAGCTTTGCGTCAGATGAAACTTTTGCTGATTTTAGCGTCTGCCTGGCACTTTCCGGAAGCGCTTGTTCGAGTTTTGCAACACCGACCGCGTCTTCCTGTTCACTTGTGTACACTACTGCGC